>JASHWX010000026.1 GCA_030043815.1 Candidatus Rhabdochlamydia sp. | reverse complement strand
GCTGACTTATGCAACGGTCTCAAAATGTCAATTGGACTACGCAGCCTTGCCAAATTCCCAATTTTTCAAGTTGTTTGGGCACAAACCATTGAATATCAATATAATAAATAAATTGAAAAATTTATAATGACTTTTAATCAATTTTTAAGTATAATATTATTAACGGCATAAAAATAGAATGTCGTTATTAATAACTTAATAAGAGGTGTAATTATGGCATTCCCAGTCGGTGAAGCTCCTATTCCAATCGTAGCTTACATTGGAAAAGCTGACAGAGGAAATTTGATTACCGTCAGATATGATGACGGCAGCGAGCAGGTCGATAGAGTATTCGCTGGATGTTTTAAAGAACCAGAAGAAGAATCCCGGCTCTTAAATATAGCGCAAGCTTTGAATCCTAACTTGAGAGTGATTTCCCTAATCAACCGTGTAGCCCCTCTCGAGTTGATACCAGAGGCTTAATTCAGCCTTCCCCAAAAATCAAAAAGACCTCTAAATTTTAGAGGTCTTTTTCTTAAGCCAAAAGTCATTGAATCTCCTGTACGACTGCTGACCTTGCCCCATCTTAGGTCTGGTCTTGCCGTTTTTTCAATTATAAAATCGGGGGCGATTGGACGCATTAAGAACTTTTGACTGGGGAAAATTTAGAAATTTCTCTATGATTAACGACCTCAAATTGACGGTTTCTGGAGGACTATGAGCGAATTGAATGAAAAAAAGCTATTTGCTGTTTATCTAGGTGGTCGAGCAGATAGATGCAATATCGAATTGCACGATGTAGTTTTTGTTGTTGGTACATCGATTGAAAAAACCTATCCACTGTTGGCTAAGAAATGGTTTGGCAATTTGCAGGGATTTCACATTGATTCTTATATTGAATTACAGAATATTGATGGCTATAAAATTGAACTTAGCCGATCCCCTCCTCAAGAAGATTTTTTAAAGAAATTATATTTTATTAACTTGGGCGCTTATAAGCCCGAGGAATTCACGGAATATCATCAAAGTGAATTTTATGTAGCAGACTCTGCTCCAGATGCTATAAGAAGAGCTAAATCAGAATTGTGCCAGGGACTTCAAATGATTCATAAGGATGACGTTGTAGTGCTCGATCAAGTTAGCAATCCTATCGATTTTGATGTTGATGACGTATTGGAACTTCGAGAAGTCGACTCATATTATATTTCTTTGAGCCCTACAAAATCGATCGAAAGAAAGACACCTGTTTCTGCTTATATTAAATTAGATTCTCTTGTAGTAAAATAAGACAGGGCTAAAAAGAGCTAGAGAAATCTTTGAAAGTTCTGAAGTGGATGAAAAACATCAACTTTTAGATTTAGTATTTCAGAACTTGCAATTGAAAGACTGAAGTCTCTCATTTTCAGTGAGAGAACCGTTCTTAACGATGCTGGATTTTAAGAATCGTCCAAAAGAATGGGGGCGATTGGACGCATTCAGAACTTTTGACTGGAAGGCTTTGACCATTTCCTCTATGCTTTTTTCAAAAAATTTCATTCCGAGAGGTTTGCATGTCTAATAACGAAATCATCAGCAAGCTACAAAGTTGTTTTGATGGCCTAGCACAAACCATCCCTGAAAAAGGAATTGCGTTTTGGTTTGCCAGAGACCTGCAAGAACCCTTGGGATACGCGAAATGGGAAAACTTTTTTACAACTATTATGCGTGCCATAGAGTCTTGTAAAACAACAGGATGTGATCCTGACGATCATTTTCGTGGCGTCAGGAAAATGATCAGCCTCGGTAAGGGAGCTGAACGAGCCATTGAAGACTTTATGTTGACCCGCACAGAGACCTTAGCTTGGGGGGATAATATTGATCTAGATCCTTATGTTCTGAGAGAACAAGTAGAAGGGTCTAAACATAAAAAAAAACCTATCTAACAATTCTTCAAGGGAACCCATCCCATGACTCGGTATAATTTTTGGAAGCTAGGGTTTTCTTGAGCAGTTGTGGTAAGGGATGAGATGTATTCCATTTATCCTCAAGTAGTTCATAAGGAATCTTTACATGCCAAGGTATTTGGTCATCGATCAACCCGCCTACGGTATAAGGCTGGAAAAAAATGATAAAAAAACGATCATCTATCACAAAGGTACGAATCTCATCTTTTTCAAGTTTGTCACGAAAAGCGCCTTCTCCTAAAAAATAGGAGCAATCATTCTCTTTAATTTGATTCTCACAATAATTTCGTAAAAACTCTCTCTGACTTTCTGTAGGAAATAAATCGTTCAAACGGATTTCTTGCAATTTGTCGTTAATTCTGCAAAAGTTTTTCCCTTCATACCTCCACCGAGGATGTGGAAGTTGGTCGTACACACTCAAAATTCCAAAAAAACTGACAATATCTTTAGAGAAAAAAACAGTTCTAAAAGAATAAATAAAATGAAAAGGACTTTCTTCTACTTCTTTCTCTATCACAGAGATTATAAAATCATTCTTCGCAACATCAAGTTCGTCGTAGATTTCCTTGTTATTTCTCTGTTGGCATCCATTCAGTAGAAAACTAATAAATACTAAAAATACATGAAGCATTAGATAACCTTCATAAAAGGCCCATTTCCAAATTCAGGTCGAAGGTAAATTTTTCCATTTTTCAGGTGCACAATTGTATACTGCGACCGTTCAAAAAGAGTGAAAATGCCAAGGAGGCGCCGTGAATTTGAACCAGGCGAAGCCGGCGCCGAAGCAGCTCAACTTGAACAAGTTGAGCGATGCAGGCGGGTTCAAATTCACTGGCTGTCCGACGCTGGCAGATTCACACTTTTTGAGCGGGAGCAGTATAGCATGCAATTTACCTTCCATTGCTAGCCGTAATGCATCTTTTGTAGATAGCCATTCCTCATTGATTAAATATTCAACAATGACACCAAGTTTTTTATGCACTCCGGAAATATAACTCTTTTCAATAAAATCTTCCCCTCCGGCTTCCCATCCCTCTATCCTTTCAATTGCTTCACGAAATTGATCAAATTCTTTAAGAGTCAAATCGCAGATACGTTTTTTTGGATCAAGTTTGGAAATTGACAGAAGCATTCTTCGATATTCTTTGGCATTTTCTTTATCATACGTCTCAGGAAATTCAGTTATAGTAAGTTTCCAGTATTTTGGGATTTTTAAGAGATCAACTAAAGCTTTTCTTCCAATTGCTTCAGTTGGGAAAACAGCCATTCCATCTGCTTTTCCTATTGCTCCATGCCTATGTGCAAAACTGCCTTCTTGATATTTCAAATTCCCAGGATTGTTGTTTCTCCATGCTTTTGTTCCCCCACTTCGAATTGTCATATTCCCATTTTCATCGAAATATTGGACGGTATAAGTTTTAGATCCATAATTTGCTGGTCCTTCTTGTGCTCTAACGAAACTCATGCTATGCCTTTTTTTTAAAAAGAAGAAGTGTGAAGAATTATTATTTAAGATCGGAGGAGGTGAGATTCGAACTCACGAAACGTTTTCACGTTTACACGCTTTCCAAGCGTGCTCCATCGGCCACTCGGACACTCCTCCAAGAAAAGAGAAAAAGTTTACTGCCTTTGGCCTTTATCGCCAATGAAAATTTCCCTGGCGAAGGGCGAGTAGAGAAACGATGGAGGGGAATAGGGGTTGGGGTAATTGATTTTGAGAAAACCACTGCCAGCCTTGGCATTTTTCGGGTTCGAGAAGCTTGGGTTCGCCTTCAAATTGGTCGATGAAGACAAAGATGGTCACATAATGCTTTCTTCCATTCTCCTTGACGTTTTCTACCCAAGGGCCCAGTGTGCAAGAGAGGGCTTTAAGGCCTGTTTCTTCAAGCAGTTCGCGTTTGGCGCATTCGATAACTGATTCCCCAAATTCCAAATGCCCGCCGGGTGTTGCCCACAGCATGGCTCCATGAGATCCTTTCCTAGCCCCAAGCAAAACTTTATTTTCCTTAACAACATAGGCGGACACTCCAATACGGGGAACGTCAGGCTTTAACATTTCTTTCCTCTCCGGGATACGCATCTCCGTTGACGTAGAACCATCTGCCGTCGACCTTTGAAAAATAACTGCGTTCTGTGAAAGTGGCATCGCGGCCGTTTTGCTCCAAATGGGCGATGAATACGACGGTCGCATGGTCTTTTTGTTCTTTAGAATCAAGGATTTCCAGATCTAGAAAGTCTGTATTTAAAGAAAAATTTAAAATCTCCTGCTTCCATGCGGAGAGGTGGGAGAGGGCGGGGTTTCGAGGATGGGTAGTGCGGACGATGTAGTCGACATTGTTGAGGGCATAGGCGGAATAGCGCGAACGCATGAGAGCGGCAGCGCTTCCGGGCTCTTTACCCCGGTGCAAAGGGGCGCAACAGTCGGAATATAATTTGCCGCTGTTGCAGGGGCATTTGAGATCTGAATCCATCATGCCGAGCAGTTTGCTCTTTGGCCTAATTTCCTTGCAATATTTCAGTAAGTGATGGGAAAATTGATGCATGTTCATCCGCCTCCTTCTTACAGTCTTTATTTTGTTAACAAATTCCTGTGAAAAAAAAGAAAATTTTAATACAGGAAAACCTATCGTTCTTGTGAGCGTGCCTCCCTATGTGGATTTTGTGAAAAAAATCGCTAAGGACACTGTCGCCGTTCAATCTCTGATTCCGGCAGGCGCCAATCCTCACGTTTATGAAGCGACACCCAAAGAGGTGCAAAGCCATCAAAATGCAGCGATCTGGATACGTCTTGGAGAATCATTTGATAAAAAGGTCTATCAATTTTTCAAACAGCTGAACAAGCCTGTGAAAATTGTCGATGTCGCACAAGGGATCCCACTCTTATCGGTTTGCGATGATCATGGACATGCCTCCGATGAAGGCAAAGATCTGCACATCTGGCTAAGCCCCAAGCTGGCCAAAATTCAAGCCGAAAAGATTGCTGCGGCGCTGATTGCTCTTCTCCCTGAGCAGGGGGATTTTTTTTCGGCAAATTTACAGAAGTTATTAAATGAGCTCGATGTCCTCGATGGGCAAATTGCCGGCATCTTGGCGCCGATGGAAGGAAAAGCGATCTTGGCCTCCCATCCCGCCTTTGAATATTTTTGCCGAGATTATCACCTTGTCCAACTTTCCATTGAAATGGAAGGAAAAGAACCTCTTCCCCAGCATGTCACTGAAATTTTAGCTTTGGCCAAACGCTATGCTGTGCAGGCTGTCCTCATTGAGCCGCAATACAGCAACAAAGGCGCTGAACTCATCGCAAAAAGGCTTGGACTGCCCACCCATAGCGTGGACCCCTATGCGGAAAATTACCTCGAAAATCTGCTCTCGATAGCCCAGGTGATCGCCAATGGCTAAAAATGTCCTGACGTTTGAGCATGTGTATTTTCAATATGAGAATATGCCCATCTTGGAAGATGTGAATATTGAGGTCCGTGAAGGGGAATTTGTCGGTATTTTCGGCCCTAATGGGGGAGGGAAAACGACTCTTTTGAAACTTGCGATGGGCTTCTTGACCCCGCAACGGGGAAAGATCAGTCTTCTGGGGAGCATCGGGTATGTCCCTCAAGCAATGCGCTTTGACAAGGCCTTTCCCATCTCTGTGTTGGAAGTGGTCATGATGGGCGCCTTGAACAAACTGTCCTGGTGGGGGCAATACCCGCGCGGCGTCAAAGACAAGGCCTACGCCTCTTTGGAACGCGTTGGAATGAAGGAGAAAGCAAAAGCTCCCTTTGGCACGCTCTCGGGAGGAGAAGCGCAAAGAGTGCTGATCGCGCGCGCCATTGTCGATGGGCCTCAAATGCTGCTCTTAGACGAACCGACGGCAAGTGTAGATATCCAAGCCGAACAGCTCATCTACAATCTATTGCTCGAATTAAATCAGACGATGACCATCTTGATGGTCACGCATGATTTGCAAACGATCATTGACAAAGTGGGCAAACTGCTGTGCGTGCACAGGCGCGTCACCTCTTTGAAGGCCAGGGAGGTCTGCGAACACTTTGCACTTGGACTTTATCATACCCCATTAACCTCCAAGGAGCACTTCCCTTTCAAATGACTCATTTTTTCTCAGCCCTCTTGGAAAATCCCTTCCTGTGGCTCGCCCTTGCAGCAGGCTTTGCAGCCTCTTTTGCAAGCGGCATCATTGGATCTTTTGTCGTGGTCAAGCGGATCGTGGCCATGAGCGGCAGCATTGCCCACTCTGTGCTTGGCGGGATGGGCGTTGTTTTGTGGCTTCGCCGCACTTTTGGCATGGATTTTTTAACGCCTCTGCATGGAGCGCTTGCAGCAGGGCTTCTCTCGGCGCTTCTGATGGGATGGATCCATTTGAGGTACCGTGAGAGGGAGGACACGATCATCGCAGCGATCTGGGCGACGGGGATGTCGATCGGGGTGGTCTTCATCGCCCTCACGCCAGGCTACAACGTCGAGCTGCTCAACTTTTTATTCG
>JASHWX010000203.1 GCA_030043815.1 Candidatus Rhabdochlamydia sp. | reverse complement strand
TTTTCAGGCAATTTAAGCCCCAAATACATGCAAGGCCCTGTCGGCATCATCACCATCATGCAAGAAAGCTGGGGCTACGGCTTTAAAGAAGCCCTTTACTGGCTCGGCATGATCAGCCTCAACCTCGGCGTCCTCAATCTCCTTCCCATCCCTGTTCTCGACGGCGGGCATATCTGTTTTTCCTTATGGGAAATGGTCACAAGAAAACCCATCAAGGCCAAAACGATGGAGCGGCTCATCATCCCGTTCATCGTGCTCCTCGTCGCGCTATTCATCTATCTCACCTATCACGACATCATGCGCATCGTCGGCGGATTCTTTCAGAGATAGCTAGTCAACAAGACTGTCGGTACAGCAGTGCGATTAATTGTTCAAGAATATCAGCATTCGGCCGGCAAATCGGCGGTTCTGTAAGCATGTTTTTATGAATTTCAAGAAGGCAACGCGGATTCTCCTGAAACTTCTTGCTTCCATAATTGGCGATCTCTTTCATTCCATGGTCAATCCAAATCAGCCAATAGAGCTTCTCCTTCAAGTCATCGCGCACGTCAAGCCGCTTAAACGCTTCGAATAATTGGATATTTTTAAGCTCAGGGATGATGAGCAAGTCATGGAACGCCTGCAATTGATCCCTTTCGTAGGCGTATTGCAGTTTTTCTGCTTGGTTGGGGTCAGCTGATAGAATTGCTAATTTTCTCTTCTCTACTGCGAGCAATTGATCAATCAAATTCAATCCACCTCCTATCAAATAGGGCAGGGTGATCTCTTTGACAATTTGCGGATGGCTTTTCAGGACAATTTCGCCAAAGTTAGGGTAAGTGACAGCCCCGCCGTCAATCCATACGATACGCCTCAATGTTTCCAGATCTTCTAATGAAGATCCTCTTTCTATATGAGCGATGACCCTTTCACACTGCTCTTTATTCGGTACGTCTACAGCGGGCGCTTGGACAGGCCCATCGATGCGCGAATAATGATGGATATAGCTTGTATACTTCGGCCCGTTGGCATGCAGACCATGAAGGATACGGTCGATCTCTTCATCGCTGACAAATCGGACCCTGTGATCATTGCATTCTACCCAGCGCCCATCGATTTTTTTATATGCGACGTAATGTCCAACGCCGTATCCTCCGCCATGCACGATGAAGCCATCCAGCGCATAAGCAAAGGGAATGCCTGCCGCCGTCGCCATCGCTGGCAGAACCAGGGTCCGTTCAATGGCCAGTTGCGAGAGGACTTTGTAGCCGACGCCATCCTTGCTCATCCCGAAGCGCTTGATCGTCAGCAAAAATTCATCGGGAGTTTGAGTGAATTGCCGCGTTTCGCCAATCAATTCAAAATCCTGGATTTTTCCATCGGAGCGCAAATAAACGCTTCTGTCATGGCCTTGCGGACACGTGTTGCGAAAATACTCGAGCAGAAGGGCAGGAAAAGTGAGATGCCCTTTATTTTGCAAATCTAAATAGATTTGATAATCGAAGCTCGTTTGGGAAGAGGTGAGGTTCTCACCTAACTTCGAATAGTCATCTTTTTGAAGCTTTGCTGCATCGGGCTCCCGTGGATCTCCTACAGGACGATAATGCCGTTTTGTTTCGATAGAACGATAAAGTTCGGCCGGTGGAAATTGCCCTATTTCTTTTAAGATGATTTCATATTTGCCCATCAGCATCTGCAGCGCTTCCCACGCGTCTTCATGGTCATCCGGCGATTCAGAAAAAACTCCATTATGTCCAAAAAAATGATGAAAGGCCAGACGGACATCTTGGGAGACCATTTGGTTTACGGGTCGATTTTCTGCGAATGCGACATGGTAGGCAATGAGAGCCTGAAGCAAATTTTGACCGTGGCGCTGATTTTTCTCCACTTCGTCTTGAATAAACTTCATGGCGACTGTTTTGTAAGCATCTTGCAAGGACGGCGAAGTCAACATCAATTGCAACAGCGCATTTGCCCAACAATTGGCACTTAAATTTCTAAACCCGACAGAGAAGGGATTGGACGGCTCTGCATCTACTACACGAGGAGATGACAAATTCGTCAAGATTTGTATTTTCGTTTGCATGTCTTGTTTAAGCTCTTCTTCGGTAGGTGCAGCTGGAAAGCCCATTGCATGAAAAAATTGCGTCACGGAATTGGCCAATGTTTGAACGGCTCCCTGTAATAAAGGCGCGCCAAAAACGGCGCTGCTCGAATTTTTGGGAGCATCGGCCATTTCAGTTAAGATCTTATCTTGCATCTCAATCATCTGACCGAGTATTGTTTTACACAATGCTGGATCTTCTGAAGATTGCATCCCCATACTGCAAAGAACATCGAATTCCGCCTTTAGGTGAACAACAGCGTGTACAGCCATAAACCCTCAAAAATGATTGCAAACATAACGCATCCATGAAAAATTTTCTATCTAAAATCGTCCTCCTCTTTGTCCTTCCCCTGCACGCTCTTGACCTTGATGAAAAAATTGGACAACTGTTCATCGTTCCCGCTTGCGAGCTTCGCGGCGAAGACCACATGCAAGATTTGCGCCGATTAATTCAAGAGCACCATATTGGCGGGATCATTCTCAAACAAGGCACCGTGCAGGGACAACTCGCTCTCATCGAACACCTTCAACAACTCTCTTCGATTCCTCTATTATGCGTGCAAGACGGGGAATGGGGAGTGGCGATGCGCCTTTCCGATGCGATCTCCTTTCCTAAAAATATGACTCTAGGTGCTGTGCAAGATCTCGGCTTGCTCTATCAGCTTGGACTAGAGATCGGCCGTCAGTGCCGCATTGTCGGCGCCCACATCAATTTAGCCCCTGTCGTCGATGTGAATTCCAATCCCAGCAATCCCATTATCGGCGTGCGCTCATTTGGCGACGATCCCATTCAAGTCGCCCTTCGAGGGGATCTGATCATGCGCGGCATTCAATCTCAAGGCGTGTTGGCCTGCGCCAAGCATTTTCCCGGGCATGGAGATACTGCAGTAGACTCCCATGTCGATTTGCCGATCATCCACAAACCCGAGCTTTACCCCTTTCAACATCTCATCGATTCCGGCGTTTCCTGCATCATGACGGCGCACCTATCGATAGGCAATGAAACCGTCACGATTTCCCCTCGCATCGTCACTGATCTGCTCCAACAACAAATGCATTTCCACAATCTCGTCATCACCGATGCCCTTAACATGAAAGCGCTCGCCTCCTTTGAAGAAATCGCCCCTCGAGCGCTTCTCGCCGGCCATGATCTTTTGCTCTACGGCGATCATATCGCCCCAAATATCGACCAGATATTGCGCGTTACCATTCCTGCCGCCATTTCCTCCATTAAAACCGCAGTTCTAAACGGCGAAATTTCAGAAGAGCTCCTCGATGCCCATGTGAACAAAATTCTGCAAATCAAACAGTCCCTTCCCAAACCTCTCCTTGAGGAAATGAATACCCCCGAAGCATACGCCCTGAAAAAAAAGCTCTATGAAGAAGCCATCACCCTCATCGGAGACCTTCCCCGCGGCGATTTTGCCCTCGTCGAGTGGGGAGATGCCCCCGCATTTAAAGCAGCGCTCGGCTTCGACACCTTTTCCCTTTTCGATCCCGACCTTAGCCAAAAACTTCAAAACTATTCCTATTGCGTCCTTTCTTGCGCAGGCGGCAGTCTTCCGGAAATTTCCCTCCCCATCCCCGTCATCGCCGTGATCTTTGGCACTCCCTACAGCTTGTCCCAACTTCCTCCCTTTGATGCCGCTCTCATCGCCTATGAGAAAGCCATCGAAGCCCAGCAAGCTGCAGCAGACGTCCTCTTGGGCCGCATCCCAGCAAAAGGCAAACTCCCCGTGAAGATCCCTTGCATCTCAAGGGACCGCCCATTATAATTTTCCTATCATGACAATCCTCATCGACGGACGAGTATTCAGTACGACGGCCCATGATCGGGGCATGGGGCGCTACACGCAGTTTTTGGTCGAGACGATCGCTGCAGCCGGCTTCAACCCCCGCGTCATCCTCTACAAAAATTTTCGATTCAAGCCCGAATGCCCAACTGAATTTCTCGATTTCGACACGAGCAGCTACCGCGAGCAAGATACGATCCTCTCCACACAGGCCATCGAAGCCCTCATCAAAAAACACAACGCCATTGCGTTCATCGATGCGACCCCCTTCCTTTTCCCCATGTGTTCAAAAATCACAGCATGCCCCGTGATTGCTGTTGCTTACGATCTTTTGCGCCTTCGAAGACCCAGAGAATATTACTCCGACTTTACCTCTTTTCCCGCGCAACTTTATCAAAACGGCATCCGCCGCTTAATCCAAGCCGACGCCGTCCTTGCCATCTCAGAGTACACCAAAGAACTCATCTTTCATTATCTCGGCATTCTCCCTGACCGCACCCTCGTCCTTTACCCATGCCTCGAACCCGAATATCTCGCCGCCCCTCCCGTAGAGCCCAAAACCCTCGATTTCTTTGCCATCGTGAGCAGCCATTTCGCCAAAAATCCCCAATTCTCTCTCAACCTCTTCAATCAACTCAAAGACCGCCCCTACAAACTCACGTCGCCAAGAGACAGCGAACTCGACGAACTCAAAACCTATTTTCCCCTAGCCAAATCCCTCTCCATCAAATCCTCCATCTCCGAGCAAGAAAAGATCCGCCATCAAACCCGCGCGAAAGTTGTTTTCCACCTTTCCACCGATGAAGGCTTTGGCATTCCACTCCTTGAAGCCCTCTTCCGAAACACCCGCGTCATCTGCTGCGACATCAAAATCAACCGCGAAATCCTTGCCAAAGCCAGCCCAGAAACGGCTCTTCTCATCCCTACAAACTCATTCGACCTTGCACAAATCAACCGCTTCATCGATTCCCCCGAACAGCATCCTGATGCCTTCAGTCAAATCCGAAGCTATTTCAATGCACATTGGACCCTGGAGGCCCCCCAAATCATCCACAAACTCCTCTCAATCATATCTATCCCCAAGTTGATTCCCCACATCGAAAATCCAGAGAATTGTGAAAATCATTTTGAACAATGCATCGATCTCGATTCCGTCGAAGGAGTCGTCATCGACATCGCCCATCAACTTGACCCCGGCGGTCTCGCTTCCATTCACACTCTGCTAAAAATCGATGGCCCCGAAGGCATCCCGCATCCCGACCATTGCCTCCTCTTCACCCCAGAGCTCATCCAAAAACACATCGTTCAAGCTTCAGGGCTTAGCTTGATCGGTGAACTCGATCCCTATCCCTCACCCCAAACCTTTGCCACCCGACAAAACACCCGGGATTTTCTCAATTCCACTCAGCGCCCTGCCCCCATTTCTTTTCACGACGGATTTCTCTATTGCCCCGTCTACCTTCAGCTCCAAAAGCCCCTCGATTGGCAACCCCGGCAGCGCAAGCCCATCCACAAACGCTCTTCTCTTCCGACGAAAAGGCAACAAGCCTCTGTCAAAAAAAGCCCATTGTCGAAGTTGTTAAATCGCGTTGACTCTCTCTTGAAAAAAATGCCCGCCCTCAGGCGCTGCTGTCTCCGCCTCATGCTTCTTGTTCCCGGCTTGACAACACGGATGCGGCACAAACTTAAAGATTTTTAACGGCCTCAAAAAGTTTTTTGTAGAGGGCAGCACTTGTTTGAGGATTATAGTTTTGATGATATTTTTTCAGACCATCAGTGTGGGGAGAACGGGGATAGTTTTGAATGAGGTTTGCCAACTCTAAATAATTCCCAATGCTAAACATCGGAAAACAATCAGGTGCATATTTTTCAAGCTCTAGAAACGCTTTATTTTGTGAGAAAATAGATTTGGAATTCGTTTCAAGAGACAGCGCTGCAATTCCAGAGCCGCCTTGATTGCACTCAAGATAAGGTAAAAGATTGAAATCGCATCCCAACAATGCTCTTAAG
Source organism: Candidatus Rhabdochlamydia sp. (assembly GCA_030043815.1). Taxonomy (GTDB): domain Bacteria; phylum Chlamydiota; class Chlamydiia; order Chlamydiales; family Rhabdochlamydiaceae; genus CAJCIW01. Next base: position 3,564 of record JASHWX010000203.1, on the reverse strand, counting down.
AATTCGTCATCATTGTTTATTCCAAAAAATTTGACCCTTTTCTGTAATTTCAATTCTAAAATCAAATCCATAACCAATTTAATATATTGATTCACTGGTTCATTGAGTTGCACCGAATGTGGATGCTGTTTTCCAAAAATGATTAAAACATGATCTTCAGGAAGGAAAGATAAAGCTCGAAGTACAGTTTCGTACCCTTTATGCTCCAGAATGAATCCTAAAATTCCTAAATAGGTATTTTCTTTTGGCAGATTAAAATGATTGCAAAATTTATCTTTGTTATATTCTTGAGCTAATGAGTCAATGTAACTTTGTTCATGAAAGCAAAGGGGATGATCAAAAACTAAATCATAATTAAAGTGAAAGCTAATATCATCTCGATCTCTTTTAGTGTGAACAACAATTGGAATTTTCTTGATTTTGCAATACCCGATCATTTTATTATAGAGTGCAGCTCGGCTGTTATGGAAAAAGGTCTTGCGATAAGATTGAAGAGTCTTTTTAAAATCTCTCTTTATCGTGTTTTTAGCAATTTGTACAATTCCAGGATATTTAAAAGGAAAAACAATCTGATGCATGGTGAGGACGAGGTTTTTGCAAACATCCGCTATCTGAATGAAGCGGCTGCAGATAGAATGATGGTTTGTTCCGAAAAGGTCTGCTTCAAATTGAATGTTAACATAATCAAAGGTCTTTAATTCCTGACAGATTTTCTTTATATGGGATTGAGCAGCTTCAGACTCTGTTCTTCTGAGCAACCCTGTATTCAATGGGACGACAGTGACGTCCATGTGTTTTTCTAACGCTTTACTCAGAGCTTTAGTATAAGCTGCATTTCCACATAATTCATTGTAGCTACTTACTATTGCTAACTTTTTTCTTGGTGATTCATTTAACATCTGATTAAATTTTGTTGGTATTTTTCGTTAAACCAATTGATAGTTTCAAGCAAGCCTTCTTCAATCGTATATTTGGGAGAAAAGCCAAGAGACGTAAGTTTGCTAAGATCAAGCGGATAAAAATGTCTCCCTTGAGGTTTATCTGTTTCCCATCTTATCTGATCATGCATATCAAAATGGTCGGCAAGTAGAGATGCAATTGTCTTGATCGTAGTCTTTGCCCCTGATGCTACATTAATAGGACCTGTAAAATGATTCATAATTGAGATCAGAGCTAGAGCCATATCTTTTGAAAATAAGAAATCTCTTGCAGCGGATCCATCACCCCAAATAAAGACATTTGTCTGATTGATTTTTGCTTCATAAAATTTCCGAACCAAAGAAGGGATAACGTGGCCAAATCGCACATCAAATTTATCATTAGGACCATATAGATTTGTGGAAAGCACATAGGCAAAGTCTAGGCCATAGTTTTCTTGATAGGCTAACAATTGGGCGAGCATGGCCCTCTTTGCATGGCCGTAACTGCTTTCTGAGACATGGGGAGGACCATCCCAAATATGCTCTTCAGAAATAGGTATAATAGTAGGTTCAGGATAAGCAGCAATAGTTCCCATCGCGATAATTTTTTTCGTTCTAACTAATCGACATGCTTCAATAACATGAGTATTAATAAGAATGTTGTCTAAAAATACTGAGCCTTTGTTGATTGCGTTTCCACCAATTCCATATACTGCAGCGGCTGTATGGAACACCACTTCGGGTTTTGCTTCGGCAAAGAGGGTTTTAACTGCTTCGAAATTTCTCAGGTCGCATCGGCTCCTTGGACATAAAATCAGGTTGTTGTAGTTTTGCATTTTCAATTGCTCTGCTATTGCAGTTCCAACAAGCCCTTCAGATCCAGTGATCAAAATTGTACTTTCTGTGGGGAAATTTTTATTGAAAAAAGTCATGTTAATTAATGCATTTTTGTTTGGGCAAATCCTAGCAAAGGGTTTTCTTTTCTACAAGAAAAATTCTCAACACTGTTGCAAAAAAAAGTCCTTGATTTGTGTTGCCCGTTTTAATATTCTCAAACGACATCTATGAAAACAGCATTCGTTATTTTTTTTCTAGGGCTCTCTATTTTATCCATCCATCCATGCCAAGCAAAGTCTATACCCAAGATGACCTCTTGTTCGCAAGCTTCGCAGGACCGATTTGTCTACGTCATGCTCTACGAGTTCGTTGGCAAATCCGATGAAGGGTATTATCTTGAAATTGGAGCAGGGCACCCGATCTTCAGCAATAACTCCTACACACTCGAAAAAACATTGGGGTGGAAAGGGGTAAGCATCGATATTTCAGATGAGCATCAAAAAACATGGTCCTATGCTCGCGCCAACCCGCTAGTCGTTCAAGACGCTACCCAATCCAACTACACCCACCTCTTAAAATCCTTTCCCTATGCCATCGATTATCTTTCTTTGGATATCGACAGCAGTTATGATGTTGTACTGCACAAGATCCCTTTCCATGAGCACATTTTCAAAATCATCACCATCGAACACGACTTCTATCTACATGGAGAGCTCTATAGAAAGGAGGAGCGAGAAATTCTATCCTCCTTGGGTTATTACTTGCTCTGCCCTGATGTTTCTGTGTTCTTCAATGGAGCTGATTCTGTATTCGAAGACTGGTGGATCCATCCCAGCGCCTTTTCGAACGATATGATTTCAGCACTGGATTCTTTGGATTTGAAAGGCAAAGATCACAATGCGGTGATTAATCTCATTCGCTCTTACTTACAAACACAAGGATTATAAAAGTTCTTATGCACACACATTCGTCCAAGCCCCGCCTAGCCATTGTTTCATCTCATAATATTTGTTGCGCCCTTGCTTATTACGCAGATGCTCTAAAAGACTTGCTTAGCCCCTCTTTTGAAGTGGAAATTATCGATTTAAAGACCACTCATCTTCTCAGGCAAAAAGGCAGTAAATACTGGCAACTCAGCCAAGAACACATCGATGCTTTGTGCCGCAAACTCGAGACCTTCGATTTTGTCAACGTCCATCTAGAATATGGCATCTATGGCACTTCAATCGACCTCATCACTTCAAGAATCATACAAATCTGTCGATCTTCGGGCCGCCTGATTCTCACAGTGCATACCATTGATTACAAAGGAGACAATGTCGATTCATTTGCTTACCAGCGCATCATGCAATCTTTAAAAGATCGCCCTTCCAGCAATCCTTTTCATCTCATTGCCCATCTCCCTCAAGAAAATGCTCTACTCAGGCAACATTTTGCAGTGGACAACGTCTCTGACTTTCCACTCATTTATTTAACCAATGAAAGAAGAAAATATTTTCAAAACATTCGCAATCCTACCCTTTGGAAGCAACAATTTGGCTTTAAAGAAACCGATAAAACCATTGGTGTGTTTGGATTACTGAGTCCACACAAAAACTATCTACACACTCTACGCACACTAGACCTGCTTCCTTCTCACTATAAATTGCTGATCATCGGCGAGGCTCATCACATGAGCATCAAAGAATGGCAGATCGACCCTGTGATCCAAGAAATGACAGCCTACCTAGACAATCACCCCGCCCTAGCCGATCGCGTCTTTTTTACCGGAAAACGCTCTGATGCCAAATATTACGAAGACTTAGCG
>JASHWX010000025.1 GCA_030043815.1 Candidatus Rhabdochlamydia sp. | reverse complement strand
CCAAAATCTGCGCTAGCCATTTTTCGTAATCATCGGATGACCATCCTTTCTCCAGGACAAGCATTCGATTTTTTTGTCTATAGTGGTGATCAATCGCCTTTTTCAGGCCTCTACCCTGGTTCTTTTTGGCGATTCCCTTATCCCATCTCATCGATGTGTATATTACTGCATTTAAGATATTTAAATCATGAGCTAATAACTTAATAAAAACGCCCAGATGACATAATTGGGCGTTTTTGTTAAGTTATAAATAGAAGACAATATATGAGATTCGCCTTCGCTTTTCTTACACTTGAACCTCTGCTAAGGAAACCCTATTTCACTTCTAAGGAAGCGAAAGACATAGGGGTGCATCCCGCGGTTCTGAGTCATTATGTCAAAACTGGTCGACTAAGACGAATACGAAGGGGGGTGTATCAGAGAGCTGAATATCAAAATCCTTCTGCTTTCCGATGGGAGGATCTTGTAGAAGCCGTATACTCGATAAAAGGAGGGGTAGTTTGTCTTATCTCTGCTCTAGCAATCTATGGTCTGACAGAAGAAATTCCTCGTCAACATTGGATTGCTATTCGTCATGGTACATCCGTTAAAACTACCAGAGGGGTGAAGATTCTTCGTTTTCGTGACATAGAGCTAGGAAGAACAGAAGTAGAACTTGAAGGAGCGATGATTCCTATATTTGACCGCGAGCGCACGATTATTGATGCCTTTCGTCTCCTCAGCCGTGAAACTGCGATTAAGGCGCTAAAAGTTGCAATAGCCAAAGGTGGCAAAAATCGAATTGATCTTGTAAAGCTCCAGGAGTATGCTAAAAAACTTCGATTTAATCTTTCACCCTATCTGATGAGCATAACAACATGATTAACGGACAAGCATTAAAGAACAGGCTCCAATCAGTTGCTCGGGAGCAAAATATACCGTATAATGCTTGTTGGGATCGGCTTCTTCTTGAGCGATTTCTCGCTCGCTTAGCAGGTTCAGGGCATGCAAATAAGTTCGTTTTTAAAGGTGGCTCTCTTCTGTCCTATTTGATGGCTATAGGAAGAGAGACGAAAGATTTGGATTTCTTACTCACACGTATAAAGGCTGAAGAAACGGAACTACAGGAGGTATTTGAGCAGATCATTTCAGTCCCTTCGTCGGATGGGTTTACCTTTTCTTTCAACTCCATTGAATTGCTTAACCAACCGCACATGGACTATCCAGGATACCGCATATTTTTGAATGCCGCATTTGCAAGAATGAAAGGTTTTACCAAAGATACGATCAGAATTGACGTCGGAATAGGAGATATTGTAGATCCATTGGATTGTGAGATCTCTTTGGTGCATTATCGTGGCAAACCATTTTTTGAGAGCACCGTTTCTCTTCTGGTATATCCGGTTGAGTTCATTTTCTCTGAAAAGCTCGAGACAATTCTTTCTAAGGGTGCTACTAATAGTCGCATGAAGGATTATCATGATCTCATTCTCATTATCCGTAACGAAGGAATGCTCAACTTAGATCAGCTAAAGGATGCGCTTACAAGAACCTTCTCCCACCGTGGTACAACTCTTCGCCCTATCGAGTTCGACGAGTCCTCTTTTAAAACTATACAAAAACTTTGGAGTGATCATCTGCATGGTCTTGGGGATAATGCTCAGGAGTTCGATTTACCCAAAAAAGTTGAGATTTTGATTGAAGAAGTTAATAAGTTTGTTGATGCTGCTATTTTTGGGCTTCCGAAAGTCGATAAGATTTCTCTGGCAGCCTTAATTGCTGATATGAAAGGGAAGCAATTGATTGAAAAGGTTAAAGAGGCGCTTGCCTCAGGAGCAGACGTAAATGATAACTCTCGAAATGGACATCGACCTCTACAGATCGCCCTAAGAAACGGTCATACTGAGGTAGCCCGACTTTTAATCGAGCATAATGCTGACCTATACTATCGAGATCGGAGCGGAATGACACCATTGCAAGCTGCAATCAATAATGGGCAATTTGAGAATGCTGAACTAATAATCAAAAGAGGGGTTCCTTTTAATCGACATAATCTTAATCTTGAGTTTGATTATGTGAAGCACTATCAATTTACCATTGGTCGTTGATTGAGTTTTTCATTATTTAAATGTGTCGTAACATGATTTTTTCCACTTGTCGACTTCCATCTCAATCTCTATCAGAGTTGTTGAAAAGAAACCGTATGGAGGGTAATTATCAGGTTTAAAGGAAATTGTTGTGAGTGCAGCAAAGAACAAAGAGCTCGTCCTCAAGGCTTTTGACACCCTCTTTAATCAGCGCGACTATGCGGCGGCCGAGCGGTTTTGGTCGCCTCACTACATTCAGCACAGCGCTCATATTTCACCTGGGCGGGAAGGCCTTTTCAATCTCGTCAAGGGCATGCCCCCCTCATTCAAGTATGAGCCTGGACTCATTGTTGCGGAAGGCGATCATGTGATGATCCATGGAAGATTTTCGGGTTTCGGCCAGCCGACAGCTTGGATTGTTGTTGATATCCTCCGCATTGTCGATGGCATTTTGATCGAGCATTGGGATGTGATTGAAGATGAAGTTTCCCGTGAGACCTCTAAGAGCGGCCTTCCGATGTTTGGCAAAAAATTTACGAAGTAAAGGCGATGATGCAAAAAGTCACAGTTACGATGGTTCATGGCGCGTGGGCGGAGTGCGCCAGCTGGGACGCGGTCATTTTGCCGCTCCAAAAAGAGGGGTTGGGAGTTGTTTGCGCTCCTATTCCACTGACTAGCTTGAGCGATGATGTAAGCGCGCTGGATCGGGCTTTAAATCGCATCGAAGGAAATATCGTTCTCGTGGGCCATGCCTATGCGGGAGCGGTCATTGGTGCGACCAAAAATGAACGCGTGAAGATGCTCATTTACGTGGCTGCTCTAGCGCCGGATGAAGGTGAAACGGTGGCCGATGTATTTTATCGCGAGCCCCCGCACGCGCAGGCTCCCAAATTGTCCCCGGATAGAGATGGCTATATCTGGATGCCCGCAGAGGGTTTTGATCGCGCTTTTGCACAAAATGCATCTGCCGATGTTAAAGCTATTCTAGCTGCTACGCAACGGCCCATCCACCTCAAGTGCATTCAGGAAAAAGCCCCACGTCCTTTGTGGAAAGAGCGGCTTTCTTGGTTTTTGGTCGCCGAGAACGATCGGATGATTTCTGCCAAAACACAGCATTTCGAGGCACATCGCATGGGAGCGACTGTTCGCGCGCAAGTGGTCGATCATTCGCCGATGCTGACATCGCCGAGCTCACTTGTTGAGGTGATACTCGAGGCGGTCAGAACATCACGATAAACTGGAGAATAGTCATGATTAAGAACGTGGTCCTTGTACATGGTGCTTTTGCAGACGGATCCGGCTGGGAATCCGTCGCTCGAATTCTCATGAAAGATGGGTACAAAGTGTCGGTAGTGCAGCTCCCCGAGACTTCCTACGCTGCAGACCAAAAGTACACGAAGGCAGCGATCGACGCCATGGACGGGCCAGTGGTTTTAGTGGGCCACAGTTATGGCGGGTCCGTCATCACCGAGGCCGGCAATCATCCAAAGGTTAAGGCGCTTGTCTATATTGCTGCATTCGCGCTGGACACAGGAGAAAGCTGCGCCTCGATCGAACAGGCCCTGCCGCCAGCTTCCAAAGCGATTAAATCAGACAGCGATGGCAACTGGTGGATAGATCAGAAGTTTTTCGCGGCCGATTTCGCAGCGGACCTTCCGGCAGAAAAAGCAGCATTCATGGCCGTCTCGCAGGTACCAATCTCCACCGACGCGTTCACTCACAAGGTCACATCGCCCGCATGGAAGACCAAGCCCGCTTGGTACATGGTGGCCACAGCAGATCGATCGATCAATCCCGAGCAAGAGCGCATGATGGCAAAACGTGCAAAGGCCAAGACGGTCGAAGTGAATTCCAGCCATGTGGCCTACATGTCTCATCCGAAGGAAACAGCCAAGCTCATCGTAGAGGCTTCACTGGCACAACTTCCTTGACGACAATCATTTTGTCATTGACATAAGTAGAAGGCCGTAAGGCTTTAGGCCTTAAATAAGGCAAGCGATTTTTTTTTTAACAGATTAAAAATGAGAGGGATGAGAAATTGCCCGCCTCTCTGAGACGGGCTATTAGAAGAAGCTTGGATCAATTGATATCTTCGTGATTCGCACCATATTTGAGAAGAAGTGCGACGATATCCTGGTAACCTTGTTGAATGGCCAACCACATTGGCGAATGGTGATTGTGATCCTTCAAGTCATGTCTTGCACCATTTTGAAGAAGATACTCGACACAATCTGATTGGTGCATATCTACTGCAATGTAAAGAGCAGTCATTCTATTACTTAACTGGTAGTTGAAATCGGCTCCTTTTTCCTTGAGTTGCTTCATGAGGGGGAGATTTCCTGAATGAGCGGCGTAAGATAAAGGATGATTCTCCCTTTTGTCCCCGACATTCAGTTTGATGTCGCGATTTAGAAGAAGAGTAATCAAAGCATTCATCTGTTTTTCCATCACATGAATGATTACGCTTTTCCCATCATGAACAGCATTCACATTAGCGCCACTCTCTATGAGGAGTCTAGCGATTTGCTCATTGTTGAATTTCAAAGCAAGAATCAGCGGCGACATCCCATTGATCTTTTGATTGGGTTCCACATTGGCCTT
>JASHWX010000202.1 GCA_030043815.1 Candidatus Rhabdochlamydia sp. | reverse complement strand
GAGATTACCCTCTGGAGTGCGGTTGAAAGGACAGCCGAATCGGTCCATCATCCGGATGATTCCCGGAGCTGAAAGACACATCTCTACGACAGGCGGCTGATCGGCGAGGAAATCCCCTCCTTTGATTGTGTCATAGGCATGAATGAGCGGAGAATCGTCCTCGTTTTTCAAATTCATCGCCGCGTTGATCCCGCCTTGAGCGCAGACAGAATGGGAGCGTTTGACCTTGGTGACGGAGACGAGCCTGACGTGGCATCCTTTTTCTGCTAACTTCATCGCTGCGGCAAGTCCGGCGAGGCCTCCCCCTACGACAATGACTTCTTTTGCCATCTTAATACCTCAAGTTGATCCAATAGCTGCCCCAGACTGCCGCCAAACCTAAAAAGAGAAGAACGGCCATGATGACGACCGATACACTGACCCATGCTCGCTGCGCTGCCATTTTCAAAATCCATCCCCAAGTAATTAAAAAAGTCCAAAAGCCATTGCACCCATGATAACAGGCAGCTATCACAAAAATTGTGTACAGCCCGATGTAAAGCGGCTGCTTGAATGCATTGCGCACCGATAGAAGGGTCGCCGTGCCAAAGTCAGGCGCCGCTGCAATGACCTCTCCCGAAGAGAGTTTCTCTTTCTTAAGAGCTGATACAAATTCAGAATTCAATTGATACTGCTGCGCTGATCCCAAAATGATCGACTTTTGCTCATCGAAATTTTGAGCAACAGGCCCAGTCCATGGATCGATCTTCTCGCTCTTGATCACCTGAGCCGCTTCCACTAATGCGCGCTCCGAGCTTCTCGCCTGAAATTGTTCTGCCTCTCTTTCAATGGAAGCCTGATTGTAAAGCTCCACTTTAAGCCGATCAGCCAGCGTATACAGCCCTTCATCCATGGAAATTTTGACCATGTAGACCGCCTTATCTACGAGATGAACTTTCTCTGGATATTCTAAAAAGCGGAACTTAGCGACATGTCCAATCACACCGACAAGCAAGATCCACGATGTGATCCGCTGCCACTTATAGGCGCGATTGCGCGGCAGGCGAAGTGCCGGCACGCTGCCATCCGAGCGCCCAGCAACGAATTTCGCAGTAAAAAGATACTTAACGCCTAAGACCATATGGATCAATATCGGAACGCCGATCAAGACAATCTCGATCACTTCGAGATAGGGGAGGTTATGGAGTCCATCCACCATCTTAATAAACTCTCGCCCATTGTCTCCTACCCAAAGCGTCGCTTGAGAGTTCGTCAATAAATGCTCGATCAAAAACAGCAAGAACCAAAGGCCCATCAACGAATGAAGCCTTCGCCAGATAAATGTGCGCGGGATTGTCGAAACGGCTGTCGTCATGCGTTATCCTTGAAGTAAAATAGCTTTACATTTACCTCTGTTTTGAAAAAGCAAAAAATTGTTCCGCATTGTCTGACGTCGCCTTGACTACATCCGCAAGCGCCATCTTTTTCGCCTCTGCAATGACCTCTGCGATTTCGGGAAGAAACGAGGGCTCGTTGCGCTTGCCTCGATGTTTTTGCGGAGCAAGATAGGGCGCATCGGTCTCGATAAATAGGCGCTCGATGGGAGCAAATCGCGCCACTTCGCGCAAAGTTTCCGATTTCTTAAACGTGACAATGCCGCTGAGCGAAAGATACCACCCTCGCTCCAAGACGCCTTTTGCTTCTTCGAGATCGCCTGTAAAGCAATGCAAAACAGCGGGATGTCCCCGATATTCTTCGTCTGCCATAGCAAAGAGATCAGAAAATGCTTCTCGGCAATGAAAAATTAATGGCAATTGATACTTAACCGCTAAAGCAAAATAGCGGCTTAAAAACGCCCGCTGCGTCTCTTTTTTTGAGTGCATGTGGTGGTAGTCCAGCCCTGTTTCGCCAATCGCGATGAGGTTTCGCTGCATTGCACACTGTTCGACAAATGGAAAAAAATATTCGCCTTCGCAATCAACGTCATGCGGCGTCGTGGCAGCCGTGTTGTAGACCCAAGGGCATCTTCTGTGAAGGCATAAGCCCTCGCTTAAACTCTTTTCATCTGTGCAGATATTGACGATCTTCTCAACCCAATTGGCCTGAGCGCGCTCGAGGACCTCTTTGACATCGTCAAGCATCGGTTCCGAGGTAAGATGGGCATGGGTATCAGTGTAAGATAATTTCATAGGTAAGGGAAATATCAATTTTTATGACATCTTTAGAGGACAATTTGCGCACATGAGAATAGTCGCATGCGGCGGTATGCATAGGCGTTTTTTGTAAATCAATTGCATGGCGAGGGGCCACTTCGTCGAATTCATAACCGTGAACGAAATCTCTGCCATTAAAGGGGCGGGAAAACTCCTCTTCGACTTGGGCTTTCCAATCCCGCTGCCAATTGTGGCCCCAGCTGGCAACTTTTTGCAAGAGCTGCTCTCTTGTCCTCACCCAACTATAATGATGGACCATGGGCAAACCATCAATGCCTGCGACTTTTTCCTTTTTTTCACCAAGAGCCAGTCTGAACATTCCACTTCTTTCGCCTTCATTCATGATCAGAGAACCGTTCAATATCGCCTTTCTCATGAGAAGAGGAGTATTTTCCCAAGTCTTAGCCCGAAAACGGCTTTCTCGAAAATACCAATAACCGAGAAATCGGACCGCGTCAGTTTCTTGATAAGGGATTTCTTTGAGCCACTCAATAAACCGCGAACTGTCTACAACTTCATCGCAATCGAGAAATAAGACATACTCGACCTCTCTTTCAAGAAAATAGGTCCCTATCAATCTCGCTAAATTATGCCAATAAACAGAAGAATGTCCATCTTGATTGAATGGAAATTCGATGAATCCGACATCGCCATTTTCTGCATAGATGGCATTCAAGACATCGCGATTTTCCGATTTGCCGTCAAAAAAATGGTCGCAGACAGGAACAATGACCTGTTTTGAAAAAGGTTTTACGGCATCGATGCAATGTCTTAAATAAGGATAATCATTGCTGCAAAAATTGATGATCGTGGCAAACATGCTGCTTAAATGCTTCCGATTGGTCTACCATAATCACGTTGGGAAAACGATGCAAGTGTTTTAAATGATCTTCCAAAGAAATTGGCTCTAACGCAGGAATGAGTTCAGAAAGCGGGTCGAACACGGGTTCAATGGTGCGGTATGTGTGATGGCGGACAAAATCCTCTCCTACAAAGGGCTTCGAAAAATGCTGCTCGATCAGTTGGTTCCAGTCGCGCTCCCAATGATGCCCCCAAGCAGCGCACTTTTTTAAAAAT
>JASHWX010000201.1 GCA_030043815.1 Candidatus Rhabdochlamydia sp. | reverse complement strand
TCTCGTAGGACTCTAGCTTGTAGCGAGGCCCCGGTTCGATCATCACGACCACCTGGACTGTTTTGTAAGCCTCTTGGATTTGAATATTGACCTTTGCCTCATAGTAGCCATGCGCATGCATCACTTTAATGAGTTCGGGAATATCGGAATCCGCACGGTAGCGCAGGGCATTGATCGATGCCGGCGGCCGTTTTTTTAGCGAAGTGAGGTTTGATGCGAGCTTGATCGATTTCAACGCCTTAGCATCGTCGAGGCCCTCGAACTCGACGCTGTAAGGAATCCCTTTTGCTATCAGCGCAATCGGAAAGAAAAAAAGAAGAAACCATATCTTCATCCTAAAAGGTTAAAAGCTCTCTTGATTTTCTTCTTCATTTTTTTTCTTCCTTCTTGCAAAATTCTTTTCATGCAACGACCGCTCACTGATATTCTTTATCGCGAATCATGCACATTGATGCCAGGCGGCGTCAGTTCTCCCGTGAGGGCATTTACAAAGCTCGACATGGTGCCTTTGATCGTCCAAGAAGGAAAAGGGGACACCATCACAGACGTCGATGGACATCGCTACATCGATTTCTGCCAGAGCTGGGGTGCGATGATTTTGGGCCACGCCCCTGACCCGGTCCTCAAAAAAGCTCAAGAGCAATTGCAAAAAGGGACATCGTTTGGCATCGCAACGCCCTACGAGAAAGAGCTCGCCGCAAAAATCACGACCCACATCCCTTCGATCGAAAAACTTCGTTTTGTCTCGTCGGGCACAGAAGCCGTCATGTCGGCAGTGCGATTGGCGCGGGGCTATACAGGCAAATCCCTCATCGTCAAATTCAAGGGGCATTTCCACGGCCATTCCGACAGCCTCCTTGTACAGGCAGGGTCCGGGGCTACCCATCTCCCGCAAGCGACCTCCAAAGGGATCCCGGAAGCATTGATCGCTCTCACAGCTGCGCTCCCATTCAACGACATGGAAACGTGCCGCAACTTCATCCGCTCAAGAGACGACATTGCCGCCGTCTTGCTTGAACCGATTGCCGGCAACATGGGCGTCGTCCCTGCCAAAAGAGAATTTTTAGAGATGCTCCGCGATGAGACTGAAAGAAAAAAAATTGTGCTGATCTTTGATGAAGTGATCACGGGATTTCGCGTAGGTTTGCACGGAGCCCAAGGCCATTACGGGATCGTCCCTGATTTGACAACCTTGGGCAAAATCATCGGCGGGGGATTTCCTGGATCGGCCTTTGGCGGAAGGCGGGAAATCATGGATGAAATTGCCCCGCTCGGCCATGTGTACCATGGCGGCACCCATTCCGGAAGCCCCCTTGCCATGTGCTGCGGGCTGGAAACGCTCCGCGCCATCGAGCGCAAAGGATTTTTTGAAGCCCTCAACGAAAAGACCGAAAATTTTCTGAAGCCCATGCGGGAAATCGCCGCACGCAAAAAGCTCCCCATCGCCATTCAAAGCGCCGGGTCGATGTTCTCATTCTTTTTTGGCGTCGAAAAGGTGATGGGCCGCGAGGATCTGGCCCTTCTTGACGAAGAGCGTTTTAAACATTTTTTTAAAACCATGTTTGCCCAAGGCGTCTATCTTTCACCTTCAGCATACGAGGCCCATTTCTTATCGAGCGCTCATACAGACGAAAACCTGGCCAAAGCCCAAAGTGCGATATGTAACTATTTAAGACAAATTCCTGATCTGTTATAATCGCGGCCCAAAAAAAGGGTTATATCATGACAGCGCCTGTGGGAACATTAAGTGCAAGCGATCAATTCTCTCTATGGGATTCTGCGATTACAGAACTCTTCACTTCCCTGTGCGACAAGACGGATGAGTCCTTTCGCCGCGTCCGCATTCAAAAAAAAGATGAAGCCGGCAATATCAAGACCTATGAGAGCATCGAAGACATCAAGACAGGCGCCCTGTATCTCGACGAGCCTTTTTACGTTACTTCGATCAAGTGCGCGCTCATTGCTTTTGCAAACATCCTCAATACATTTGGCAAAATGATTTGGTATACGATTAGAGCCCCTATTGCTATCAGCGCAGTTGCTGCCGAATCGATTGCCAACGCTGCTAAAGAATTCGCAATGGGAAGATGCCTAGAATCATCTACCGAGCTCAAAAAAGGCCTCATTAGAAGCTGGGAGCTGGGCGTGGAATCTCTCTTTGAAATCGTCAAATGCCCGATTTTCGGCCTCGGCGTCGAACTCGGAGCCATTTACGGGATATTTAGACCTAACTTTGGAAGAAAAATCGTTGGGAAACTCGAACACGCTTGGCTCAACGGCATCTCCTACAAGCAAAGTTTTAATCGCATCCCTCCACGCGACGGAGAAAATTGCCTCGAAGCATTCTCTAAAGACATTCAATCAACCCACCCCTTCTACCTTGCCCAATGCTTCCAAGTTCGCGGCAATGTCAATGATCCTCACATCATTGTTGTGAATCGGTTTCCCCTTTAGGGACATTCATGGACAACGTCCTGACCTCAAGCTGTGATTCCGAGATCAAGATCTGCTTTCCTTCAATCTCGATGATGTAAAGCATGGTCTTTGGACTCAACGGCCTGCGTTCAATGATATTCACAGCGCGTCCTGCACCCCCCATTTTGAATTTCCCCTTGCCAAGCCGCCGCAAGATCCAAAACGTCGCAAACACCAAGAAAATCAGGCCGACGAGCGTCACCAGCATTTTGATGAATGCATTTTCATACGAATACGTCATCTCTGAAGAAGAGGGCAGGGGAGGAGTGATTTCTGTAGAGGGTGCTGGGGTCTCAGCGCCTAGATAAACCGACCCGCAAAGAAAAAGCAGAAATAGAAGCAATTTTTTTAATCTCATCGTTGATCCCGTTTTTGATTGTTCCAGTCTGAAGATTTAGCCTATTTTTTTTCAACTTATCCTGATAAAATCTACTGATTATGCGAAAACACATCGGATGGATTGCATTAGACATTGACGGCACGATCACGGACAAAACGCATCACGCGCCTCCCCAAGTCGTTGAGTTTTTGCATACGTTGGTCGACAAAGGATGGGAGATCGTGTTCATCACCGGGCGGACCTTTTCCTTTGGATATACTGTCGTCAAAGAATTTGACTTTCCCTTTTATCTCGCCGTGCAAAACGGCGCCGACATCCTCTACATGCCCCAAAAAACGCTCATCTCCCGCCACTACTTAGATGCAAAAGCGATACCTGCCCTCGAAGAGGCTTATCGAAACGAAAAAGAAGACTTCCTTCTCTATGCAGGATTTGAACGGGGGGATTTTTGTTATTACCGCCCCGAGAGATTTTCTCCAAAATTTGCGGAACATGTGAAGAAAATCATGTCCGTGTCGCCTGAGCCTTGGAAAGCTGTGAAGAACTTCGAATTTAAAGACGGCCTCTCGTTTCCTTTGGCCAAGTGCCTCGGCGCCAAAACAGCGATGGAGCGGGTCAGCAATTATCTCGAGGCATTTCCTCATATTTCTCATACACTCATCAAAGACCCCTTTGCCACGGACATTTACCTGATCCTCGTCACAGCCAAAGAAGCGACAAAAGGGCATGCTTTGCATTCTGTGAAAGAAGTCATGGGAGATGGAGGCCCTGTGATCGCCGCAGGAGACGACCTCAACGACATCAGCATGCTGGAAGCTGCCGACGTCAAGATTGTGATGTCGCACGCGCCTCCATCCATGCATTCCATGGCGACCATCGTCGCCGAGCACGGCCAAGAACACGGCATCATCGCCGCGCTCAAGCAAGCCATTGAATATGCTTAAATCAGGGAAACAATGCAAAGACGCGTTATTTTCTTTAATGAGCTACAAGTTGAGGCTGCTCTTGTGTCTTGTTCAGGGCTTGGCTGTCGAGGGCTAAGCCCATCGCATGCATGCCATTATCGACATACAGCGTTACGCCGGTGATCGCAGCGGAGAGCGGCGAGCAGAGGAACGCTGAAGCTGCGCCGACCTCTTCTGCCGTCATGTCTTTGACGAGAGGCGCATTGGCCTTGGAGTATTCGATCATGCTATCGATGAACCCGATTGCTTTGGCTGCTCGGCTGCGCAAAGGCCCTGCGGAGATCGTGTTGATGCGAAGCCCCCATTTGCGGCCAGCCTCATAAGCTAATGTGCGCGTATCGCTTTCTAGCGCCGCTTTTGCAGAGCTCATGCCTCCGCCATAGCCGGGAACCGCCCGCTCAGAGGCGATGTAGGTGAGCGAGATGACCGACCCATCTGCATTCATCCTCGGCCCAAAATTTTGCACGAGGCTGACCATCGAATAGCTCGAAGAGCTGAGTGCAGCGAGATAGCCGCTCCGCGAAGTTTCGAGAAGGGGCTTTTTAACTTCTGGGCCATTGGCCAGGGCGTGGACCAAAATGTCGATCTTGCCAAAATCCCGCTCGACAGCCGCTGCTACTTCTGACACGGTATAGCCGGAAGCGTCTTGGTAGCGCTTGTTTTCGCGGACCTCCTGCGGGACATCCTCGGGCTTGTCAAACGCCGCATCGATGGCATAAACCTTGAGGTATTCCATCATTTTCCCATTGGACAGCTGTCTGGACTCGTCGAATTTGCCCATGCTCCAAGATTGAGTAAAGATCTTCAGGATAGGGGTCCATGTCCCGATAATGATCTCAGCGCCTGCTTCTGCGAGCGCCTTTGCGATGGCCCATCCATAGCCTTGGTCGTCGCCAATACCGGCGATAAACGCTTTTTTACCTCTAAGATCGATCGACAGCATGTGCCTCCAAAGTAAATAAAATAATACTATAGCAGAAATTAGGTTAAATCACAACCTGGATCACGGTTCAAATAAACATTGACTGTTTGAGATCAGCTCATCAGTCTGAAGCTTCATCTTTTGATTAAATGTCCGAAAAGCCTCAGGATCTCTTTTACGCACATTTTTGATGCATTCTTCCGCAAGGACAGCTGCTTTGAGGGCGGTATTGGCATTCATGCCTTGATAAAAGCTGCCGCAGGCGGCCGCATCCCCAATGATGATCGCATGGGCGTCGGGTTTTGAAAAGTCTTCAGCTTGTTGAAGGACAACGGGAATGTGTTCGATAAAACCCCCTTCTCCTTCACTGATCTTTTCGAAGCGATCTTGCCATCCGCATCGATGTGCAATACGGCCAAAGCCTTCTTTGGAAATCGGCTCGAGCGCTTGGGGAAAGCGCTGCACAAAAAAGAAACTGAAATAGGGGGTAGTGATAATTCGAGTGAATAAGGTATTAGCGAAAATGATTTCCCTGACATTGTAAGGCTCGCTTGAATTGATCTTCAATACTGCACCCGCACCCACTGCTTGACCCATGCACTGAGTTCGGATGCCCAATGTTTCTTTGACCTTGCTATGCACACCATCGGCTCCCACAAGGAAATCATAAGGATATTCAACAGTCGAGCCGCCGACAAGGATATCGACTGTTCGCTTTTCTGGATGAACACGTAAAAATTCCCCTTGGATCTTTTTAGCCCCCAGTGCAATCGCCCGTGTCTCTAAAGCATCTTCCAAAGCTTTAATGGGGACGATTTTTTTTATTTCATAAACGGGAGCTGGAAGCCACTTGTCCATTAAAAGAGAAGACACATCCCATTGATCGAGCAATTGGATGGAAGATTCAGTCAAAAACAACCACTGCTCCCGAGAATGGGATTCCCGTTTTTCAAAGATGCAAACATCGGCTTTCCATTCTCTGGCTCCGATGGCACAAGCCAAGCCGGCTGGTCCTCCGCCAATAATGACGACTTTGCAAGGGTCAAGCTCAGTACAAATCACAAACTGCGAGGGATCGATCTGCTTTTCCAGGATGCTCATCACAGCATCATCAAAAATCTTATCAAGGCAAAGCTCCATTTCAAGATTAAGTTGATTGAATCTTTGATCAAATTTTGAAGAAATTGAACTCATAGTTGTCATATTATCAATAATTATATCATACTTTAAATTATTGGCGTAGTGAATTCAAGTGATTGATATTTAAGGAATTACTTCTTGCCTTTGCCGAGTTTCCTCATCATGAGGCGCTTCCAGCCTTCAGCAGTCAAGACCTTTCTGGAGGGTTTTTTGGGAGTGGAGGGGGCTTTGGCGGGTTGTTTTTTCTTGAATAGGCGTGTGATCATGATACCTCCCCTTAAATTTGAGTTTAACTACTTGATGGACGTTTGTCAATAAATTTCTTTAATTCTTTGCTTTTGGGGGATTTTCAGGTACAAAGGTGTGACTGGAGGTCAAGTTATGACAGAAATGGATGTATGGTATGAAGGGGAGCTTGCGACGAGAGCAGTGCACCCCCTGAACGAATCAGTTGTCCACACAGATGCTCCAAAAGAAATTGGGGGTCGTGGAAAGAATTTTTCTCCGACAGATTTATTTGCCGCATCATTGGCATCGTGCATGCTGACGATGATGGGGCTTACCGCGAAAAAGCTCAATGTCGACATCAAAGGCACGCGCGCCAAGGTCTCCAAAGAAATGGCGACTGCCGCACCGCGCCGCATCACCAAAATCCAGGTCGATTTTGCGTGCCCCCATCATCTGCCGGCCGATGTGGTCGCCAAGCTTGTCCAGGCAGCGGAGAGCTGTCCGGTCCACCATACCATCGACCGCGATGTAAAGATCGAATGCACTTATCAGTGGGGACCGTGAAGTACTCTCATCTAGCCGCATTTGAAAAGCATCTCGAGCAGGCGGCCAAAGTGCAGCTGTCCCGCGTATTCCTCGTCGTCTCTTCTTGTTCCTATGAACGCAAGAAGATCGCTGAGAGGATCGCTGCTGCCATTCGCGTGAAAGAAAAAGAGATTCATTTACAAATAGGGGAGGGGAGGGAATTGGAAGAGCAGATTGACGATCTGAATACTTCTTCGCTCCTTTCTGGAGTTCAGGTGGTGTTTTTGGACGGCATCGATAAGTTGAAGAAAAATGGGCTCTCTTTGCTTGCTGAATATATCGCCAAGCCCTCGCCATTTGCCTATCTCGTTTTAGGGGCGGGTTCGGGCAAGGGGCTTTCAGATTTGTACGCTAAAGGCAAAAAAGAGCTGATTGCGTGCGATTTGAGCGAGGAGAAGCCGTGGGACAAAAAAGACCGGCTCAAGCGCGCGATCGCTGACATCGCGCAGAAGGCAGGTTTGCGCTTGAATGGAGATGCTGCCGAGCATTTGCTCGAAAATGTCGGGCCGACTCTGCCAGGGCTTGAGCAAGAAATGATCAAACTCATCACTTATGTGGGAGAGCGCAAGGAGATCACTCTGCAAGACGTCCACGCGCTGTGCGCTGCGGAAAAAAGCACATCGCTCTGGCAGCTTGCGGAAGCAATTGTCTGGCGCGACTCGCCGCCCAAGACAGATGGCGATCTCGACCTCTCTTCATTGCTGCCGCTTCTAGCTCAATTGCGTACACAGCTGCAGCAAGGAATGACCTTAGCTGTCCTCATCGAAAGAGGGTGTCCGCCAGGCGATATCGCCCATTATCTGCCGACCATGAAGCATGAAAAATTTGCGCCGATTGCAAAAAAGCGCCGCAGCGGATTTTTCAAGCGCGCCCTTGAACTCCTCTTTGAAGTGGAACTCATGGCAAAAAACAGCTCATTCGATCCTGCGCTTATCCTCGATCTCTTCGTCGCGAAAATCACCCTTCTCAAGCGGTACTATGCCCCTCCTGCTATTTCCCAATCTCCTCGCTGACCTCGAGAAGCATGATCCTTTTCTGCCGCCATGCGTCGGCGATGCAGCCCGCACGATCACTTGCCTGATCGCCGAGAGCGAAAAGGCGGGACGCTGTTTTTTGCGCCGCTTTCTCCCTCAAGATTTCCGCAACATCCCGATCCGCTTGCTGAATG
>JASHWX010000200.1 GCA_030043815.1 Candidatus Rhabdochlamydia sp. | reverse complement strand
TTCCTTTCACAGGAATGATAAAGAGTTGAGCACCTTCGGGCGCTGATATATTCGTGGAATAATAAGTGCCTGCCATTGCAACTTGGTCTCGTCCGACAGCTAATAAAGGAAAATCATAATCTGTGGCAGTGGCATTTAACTCTGTGGGATTTGAAAGATATAATGTTTTAAAACTGCTCCCATGGTCTGTACTAACAGCTATAGCACAAGATAAGGGAAACTGTCGGGATGCAAAGAGATAAGATTCGTTAGGTGAATTACTAAAGAGATATGTAATAAAAAGATTTCCATATGCATCGTATATCGTTTGGGGATCCCCATTCACAAGTCCTAATGGAATAGGCGTTTTAGAATCCATTTGATAATTGTTCTGTTGCAAAGGATAATTTATTTTCCAGTTATTACCTGCGTCAGAACTTGAAGCTACGAATAATCCATGATCCTGATTATGACCACCAGGGACAGTGAAATATCCTGAAAATATATTATAGGCAATAGTGAATATATTATTCGTGTTTTTTCGATCGATTGTCACCGCTGGGTTAAAATGAAAATATTCTAAAAGTGTAAAACCATCGACGGTGGTAAAGTTAGTCTTCGAGACCCAGACATTTGGCCCCACCACCACATTATCAGGACTGTATACTTGAGCGGAACCAAATACGATTTGCGGAGCATAACCATTTGTCGATGTCGTGATGGGTGAATCATCCAACCAAACAGCAGCCATCTTACCATTGTGAAAGTCAAACCCGAAATAGTCTGCATTATCCGTTCCAAACATAATTTGTTGAGCATCATTATACCCTTGCGTAATCTGAAAGATATTTAATGTTCCTGCAGCTTCCGCATCAACAGCAGAGCATAGCAAGCCGAGACAAAGCAGTCTCAAACCTTGATTCCTGATTTTTTCAACGACCACTTGCATAAAAGCCTCCTTTGGACATGCAAAGTAAAAAATACGTTACTTGCTCTGCGTAAAATTCGCAAACCATTTTTTTTGTTTCTGTGGATTATTTTTTGGTGGAAGTGCTATCGTCATGCGTCTATGTTTTTTGCTTTTCTTTTTGCTGCCGCCTTACTCTTGATTCCTATGCAAGCGCGAAGCGCTCTTTTCGATACTCTCGACAAGGAAACGGTCCAATGGATGCAATCGCGCGTGCTCCCTTATGTTGTCATTACGATTCCCGGTTCAGGCACGCACCTTTTAGAAAAGGCCTTATTTTATCTCAATCATTCCATTCCTCGTTGGCACTTTAATCAGCCGAATCGCGTCACATTTTGCTATATGCTCGATCCCAATCACCCCAATTACTTGCTCACTCATTTTTGGATGGTGCCTCAAATGGAGACGCTCCATCGAGCGCTGCAGCTGAAGAAGATCATTTGCATTCGGGATTTGCGCGATGTCTGTGTCACTATTCTGCATAAGATGCGGGAAGGCTCTTGGCCGGGATTCAATTGGTATCCTTCTCATACTCGAGAGGCTTTTCTAGAACTTTCTAATGATGAACAGCTTCATTTTGTCTTGAATTATGAATATAACGCTGCTGATATCGGTGAAATTCGGCAATTCTCTCTTCCCCTCGTTGTCTCCCAAGCGATTGAGTACATGAAAGATCCCGATGTGGTTATCATTCGATATGAGGATTTGGTCGGAGAAAAAGGGAATGGAACGAAAGTGGCGCAAATAAAAGAGTTGAAGCGTCTCGCTGAGGCCATCGAAGTGTCAGTTACTGAGGAGAGTCTTGAAGAAATCGCCGATCAACTGTTTGGAGATCATCCTGACCAGGAAAAAAGACTGAAATTGGCCGATCCCCAGATCACTTTTCGCAAAGGGAAAACAGGATCGTGGAAGGATGTCTTTAAAGAAGAGCACAAAGAAGCGTTTAAGCAAAAGTTCGGGGATGCGCTCATCGAGATGGGCTATGAAAAAAATCAGGAATGGTAGAATTCATCGCTGCCAGAGGATTTGGGAGGCTTCCAGCGGGATTTGAGCATCGGGGAAGAAGGGCACGATGCGGAGGGTAAAATCCTCAAGGGGCCTGTTAGCTTCGACGGATCCTTTGTAAAGATCTCCGCTGCTGCGGGCCATGTCCTTGCAGATGTATTCGGCAGAACCATCGGCAAAGATTTGAACTTTGACGGCGTTCGGATCGAGGTCGCCTAAAAAGACTTGAACTTGGAAATCGTAGGTGTTGCCATTTTTTTCCGCTTTCATTTCGCCGAAGCGCAAATTAGGCCATTTTTTCTGTAGATCATCGCGCCAGTTAACAAACTTCTTGGCGTATATACCATGATCGGAGGCGCGCTTTGAGTATTGTTCTGCGGCGGGAAGGTAGTGGTTTTCAGTGTATTCTCGTACGCAGCGATCGGCAGAAAAGAGCGGAGTGAGCCGGGCCATGCTCTCACGCATGCGCGCTACCCATTTGACAGGGATGCCGTCGGCATTGCGTGTGTAGAATTCGGGAATGATTTCTTTTTCGAGCAGATCGTAAAGCGCATTGGCCTCCACAGCATCCCAAGACGGATCTTCGCCGTGCTCTTTTCCATCGCCAATCGCCCAACCTACTTCGGGGCAATAGGCTTCTGCCCACCATCCATCTAATTCAGAGAGATTCAGCCCGCCGTTGACAAGCACTTTCATGCCGCTTGTGCCGCATGCTTCCCAAGGTCGGCGCGGCGTATTGATCCACAGATCGACGCCGTGGACGAGGTTTTCCGTCACAAAAATATCATAATCGGCTAAGAAAATCACACGGTTGCGCACTTCGGGCCTGCGAATGAACAAGATCCATTCTTTGATCATCTCTTGACCGGGCAGATCGGCAGGATGCGCTTTGCCTGCGATCACGAGTTGCACGGGTGCTTTAGAATTGTTCAAGATGCGCACCAGGCGCTCGGGATCGTGCAATA
>JASHWX010000199.1 GCA_030043815.1 Candidatus Rhabdochlamydia sp. | reverse complement strand
CCCTGTCGTATTGACTCGGGGAAAAGGGGTGTGGGTCTGGGATGAGAAAGGAAAAAAATACCTCGACATGCTCAGCGCCTATTCGGCGATCAGCCACGGCCACGCGCATCCTCGCTTATTGAAAGCGATGCGCGACCAAGCGGAAAAGATCGCTGTCGCCTCGCGCGCCTTTTACACGGACAAACTCGGTCCTTTTTTGCAAAAATTATGCGCGCTTTCGGGACTGGACATGGCGCTTCCGATGAACACAGGCGCAGAAGCCGTAGAGACAGCGATCAAAGCGGCGAGGCGCTGGGGCTACAAGATGAAAGACATTCCTGATGGAAAAGCAGAGATCATCGTTGCGGAAGGCAACTTTCACGGAAGGACCACGACGATCATCGGATTTTCATCGGAAGCTGCGTATAAGGAGGGTTTTGGTCCTTTTACTCCGGGATTTAAAATGATCCCGTTTGGCTCTGCGGCTGCGCTTGAAAAGGCGATTACGAAAAATACATGCGCTTTTCTCGTCGAGCCGATTCAAGGAGAGGCCGGAATCGTCGTTCCGCCCCATCAATGGCTGCAAGAGGTGCATAAAATCTGCAAAAAACACGGAGTGCTCCTGATCCTCGACGAAGTGCAATCGGGCCTGGGCCGAACAGGCAAAATGTTTGCATTTGAACATGCAGGGATTCGCCCCGATGGCCTAGTGCTCGGAAAAGCGCTCGGCGGCGGGCTGCTTCCCGTTTCGGCTTTTCTCGCAAGGCGGGATATCATGGAACTATTCACTCCAGGAAGCCATGGGTCGACATTTGGAGGCAATCCCCTCGCTGCAGCAGTGGCAATGGAAGCCCTTGCCGTTTTAAAAGATGAAAAACTCGCCGAGCGCAGCGCCGAGCTCGGCGCTTATTTGATGGAACGATTGCAGCGCTTGAAGAGTCCGCTGATCTCAGAATTGCGCGGCAAAGGCCTTTGGGTCGGCATCGTGATCGATCCCGCGAAGGCATCCGCCCGCTCTGCCTGCGAGCTCCTCATGGAAAAAGGCGTGCTTGCCAAAGAGACGCATCAAACTGTCGTTCGCCTCGCTCCCCCGCTCGTGATCACTCGCGATGAACTTGACTGGGCATTGGACCAAATCGCTTCTGTTCTTAAAGAATTGTGACTCTTTTAACTTTTTATTTTTTCACTTAAGAGTTATCGTGTTCAACTCACAATAGGAGGTATGAAATGACACATTCAATCCTCTCATTGGTTGAACAATACGATGCTGGAATGAACAAAATCCGCGAAGGCTTCCAAATGCTAGGAAGCAGTATGGCCCAAGGAGCCCCTGACGAATATTTTTCTCCAATGCCACTTTCTGCAATCAAATTGCAAATGTTGACAAAAGAACTTTTAACAGAAGAAAAGCAAGCGGGCTTTAAGCTTTCAACAGGTAGCGCAAAACATTTTCAAGGCTTTACTTTAGATCCAACAGAAACTGCACTGCTGATAGGAAGACAGGAATATCGTAAATGCATGCTAAAAACAATCACTGAGCGCTTTAGCAGTCAATTACCCCCGCCGCTGCTGGAAAAACTTTTTCTTCAGACAGTAGCCATAGTATATTGTGAGAAAACTTTTGGAAAAATCAAAGGCTCCACAGAAACTTTTGCACGCGATTATTTTCACAAACATCCAGAAAGCCGTATCATCACAAAGGCCATTCATGTCTATTGCCGGACATTCATTGCCAACTTCATTTACCGATTGTTAAAAGACTTAAATCCTCAAAGAGAACCGGAATTTTACACGGCTTTAAAAAATTGTTACAATGGTTTGAAAAGCAAAGACCGTTGTGCAATTGAAGGACTTGTTTGGAAATACCGTTCCGAAGAAACCGACGATCCGGAATACGGCAAGCATTACGTGGAGAAGCTTTTCCAAGAGCCCGGCGCTAATTTTACTCCTCTGATTAAGGCTCTCGAAGAGTATCTACAAATCACTGCAAAGCCTAACATGAGCCGCACCTGTGACGAATCCATGACGCCTGCATTCTTTAAAATTAAAGATCCACAAGGCAAAACGCGAGGTTATCTTTTTCCTACTTGCCATGTATTGCCAAAGGATTGCAGCTTCTTTCCGAGAAAAGTTCAGCGCGCTTTTTTTAAATCCCATGTCATGGTTGAAGAATACTTTAAAGAATCTGATTGTGCTTTGATAATAACACAGCATGTGCATAGAGATAAAATGAAGTTCAACAACCATCCCATTTGCTTTATTGATAGTAAATTACTCCATCAAGCGATGAAATGGGGAAAGCCCATCTTATCCTTAGGAACGGAAGAAAGCGAGCAAGCCCAAACGGGCGCCTTCAAAAACCAAAGTCAGAACTGGGAAGAGCAACTCACTAAACCCTTCATCGATTCTAAATCAGGTGAAGAGGCGTATCGTAGGCTTCACGAAAGCGGTACAAGATGGAAATCGGGGCAGTTCCTTAGTTCTCTGGCAGAAACAGGTATGGATGAGGCTAATATTAAGCTGTGCATTCAGAGAAATGGGATTTTCAGCCATTCAATCGACAATTATTTGCGAAAATTTCCGCACCGATTTTTTTTCATCATGGGCGCAGGACATATCAATGATGATGGCGGCTCAAAAGGAGTCATTTCTTTATTGAAGGACAAAGACTGGACAATCATCCGATCTTTATATAGTTAATGATCGTTGCTTTTTCCAAAGAGCCGACACACGAAAAGTGGTCGAGGGGCCGTTTGCGTGATGCGTCGTTACTGATTGTACCCAAGTTCTCCGAGTCATATGGTTTCGTGCAACGGTGATGTCAAACTCTCTGGTGTCTGAACGTGTGCGTGGTATTGAAGAGGGTGGTGGGATCATTGCCATAAACAACCTCCTTTTTGAAGGACGGCTAATCATACGCTTAATGTCACCATTTGGCAATCGGGGGCATTGAGCAGAGGATTGCCTCAGGGTTGCCGCCGGAGAGGAAGCCGAATTTTGTGCCGCGGTCGTAGAGCAAATTGAATTCGACGTAGTGGGCGCGATAGGTGTTTTGGAGCTCTTTTTGCTCCGGAGTGAATGGGAGAGGAACGCGCCGGCGATAGATGGGGATGATGGTTTTGAGAAATGTATTGCCGACGCTCTGCCAAAGGGCAAAGTCGCGATCGAAATTTCCTGTGTTGTAGTGATCGAAGAAAATGCCGCCGACGCCGCGCTCTTTTTTCCGGTGGGGGATATAGAAGTATTCTTTGGCGTTTTGCGAAAAGGTTGCATAAATATCGGTTCCTAGCGCTTCTTTAGCCACTCGATGAAAATGCTCAGTGTCTTCTTCAAAGGGGTGTCCCATCGGAGTCAAATCGTACCCGCCGCCAAACCAGCTTTTCTCTTCGGTTTCAATGTAGCGGATGTTGAAGTGAACGGTAGGTGCGAGGGGATTGGCCATGTGTGTGATTAAGCTGACGCCGGTTGCAAAAAAGGCGCCTGCGCTATCGTTCATAGGAAATTGATCGCCGCTCACACCCGACCAATTGACGGCAGCTTTTTCGAAGACATCGCCGCGCAGCACTGCCATTTCGCCGCCGCCGCTTCCCGAATGATAATTCCAAGATTTGCGTTCAAACTTGTGCGTCATTTCGAATGATTCAAATGACGAAATAATTTTTTCACGCAGGTCTTTCAGATAGGAAATAATCTCGTCTCTAATTATACTCTTTGCCATAACTTGCTCATTTTATGAAAAAACGGGTCATTATCTTAGGCGCAGGTATATCCGGTCTGACTGCAGCGTGGTACTTAAGCCGTACTGGAATTCCTCTCGATATCACCCTTTTGGAAAAAACCTCCCGCGCCGGGGGATGGCTGCACACCGATCATACGACAGGATTTCATTTTGAAAAAGGGCCTCGCACATTTAAAGTCGACAAATGCCCTTCGATCATGCGCCTGATCGCCGAGCTTAATCTTCACGAAGATGTGATTTGGTCGGAGGCGAGGCCGCATCATCGCTATCTTTGGTTGAACGGAGAATTGCATCGCTTTCCCACCAATCCCATTTCTTTTTTGCTCTCCCCCATTACAAAAGGTTTTTTGCGCGCGCTTGTCAATGAATGGAGAAGGCCTCCTAAAATCGGTGATGAGACCGTTTG
Organism: Candidatus Rhabdochlamydia sp.; assembly: GCA_030043815.1. Classification (GTDB taxonomy): domain Bacteria; phylum Chlamydiota; class Chlamydiia; order Chlamydiales; family Rhabdochlamydiaceae; genus CAJCIW01. The sequence continues at coordinate 986 of JASHWX010000199.1, read as the reverse complement.
GGAATTTGTGCTGCGCCGCTACAATTACGATGTCGCCCGCTTATTCTTTGATCCGATGGTGGTGGGCATTTTCGGCGGAGATATTCGAAAAATTTCGGTCAAGGCCTGTTTCCCTCGACTCAAAGCTTGGGAAGAACAATGGGGATCTGTGACAAAGGGCTTTTATCGCCACCTCAAAGAAAAGAAAAACGCGCCCAAGTTTTCTCTAGATGTTCCCGTCGTGCCGATGTCTGCAATCTTTTCTTTCCGCGGCGGCATGGAGCAGCTTTGCCAATCGCTCGTCAGTCAGATTCCAGCAGCCATCCACTACAACCGTGCGGCTGAAGCGATTGCCTTTGAAGACAATCAAGTGATCGTAAAAACAGAAAAAGGCCCTCTTGAAGCAGATATTCTGTTTTGTGCGCTTCCCTTGAAAGAAACGGCGCAGCTTTTCGAAAAATATACACCTGAAACCTCAAGAGAATTGCTCAAAATCCATTCCGAGGGGCTCGCCGTCGTCAACTTCGGGTATGATGCCAGCGTGCTCCCCGTGCAAGGGTTCGGTTATTTGACTCCCACCTATGCTCATGAAGAGATTCTGGGCGTGGTATTCGATTCTTCTGTCTTTACTGATCACAATCGGCAGCCTCAAGAGACCCGATTGACCATCAAAATGGAAGATACGGGCAATACGGAAGAAGCTTATATCGAAGCGGCCCTCCGTGGCATACGGCGCCATCTGAACATCTCGCAAATGCCCCAGGCCATCTCATTTAAACGGGCGGCACGCGCCATTCCGCAATACGGCGTGGGACATCTCGAAAAAATGGGAGAGGTATTATCCCGCTTCCGCACGCAATTCCCCAGGTGCCATTTCGTGGGCAACTATCTGCAAGGCGTCAGCGTCGACCAATGCGTCCAGCGCGCCAAGCAGGCTGTCGACGAATGGGCAACTAATTCTTCCTGATGAGGACAGGATGCAGTGAATCTTTCAATACATCATTGAA
>JASHWX010000024.1 GCA_030043815.1 Candidatus Rhabdochlamydia sp. | reverse complement strand
TCTTCTCTGTTAATTTTCAACATAAATTAAAATAATTATTTTAGTCAACATATTTATTAATAATTATCTTAGGGATGATCTCAAAGCGGTCGATGCGTTGCAGGGCACGTGTGCTCAAAGTCCGCGATTGCGGCGAGCACACATTTCTTCTTGATCCAAAAGGAATGTTGACGCTAGCTTGCCCTTGGCCGACCCAGTGGAAAAGGTGGTCATAAGAGACGTTGCCCTCCAAGGTGAGATAATCGAAGAAATCGATTCTGGCCCTCAGCTGTCCGCCCCAGGCCGTTTTACCTTTTCCATGCAAATAATAAGGCCCGCCTGCAAAGTAGAAGGGGATATCTTTAAAGTGGTCGATATGATACCCGACCTCGGCATTAGCTCCTTTTAACGACGCTTCCTTTTGAGTATGGTAAAAGCGGCTGTTTTTTCTACCGACCGGAAGATAGCCGTTGATGCGAAAGTCCCAGATTTCGCCGAGAGCTTCTAGTCCAGCCGCCACTTGATTGTAGTGCTGGCGATAAGTATCGCGGTAATCATAGTAGGCATTAATTCCATAGACATAGTTGCTGATGTAGCGAAGGCCCAATCCCGCGTTGGCAGCGAGCCTTCCATTATTAAAAACGTGCCCGCGAAGATCAACAAAGGGGACCCAGTCCTCTCCCTTTCCCCATGGATAAATGGGGGAGAAGAACCCTTCTAGCGTCGTATAGCCTTGATTATAACCAATCCCGTTGGCTTCGATATGGCGGATGGTCACGCGATTGGGCCTTTTAGAATGGGGACATGTCTGTTCTTCTGGGGGATCATAAGGAAATTGCCCAGGAATCGGCCGAGGGGGCTGGGGCGGGGCCATGCAATAAAGGCTGGATGTACAGGCGAGAGATAATAAGATTGACTTCCACTTGAATTGCATTGTCTACACTCTATTTCGCATTATATCTCAACATAATAAAATATTATTTTAGCGTCAAATAAATTAATTGGTCGTATTGCATCTAAATTCGCAGTTAATTATAATTATTCGGAAGCAACAAGAGGGAATATGAACATTACTTCAATTGTTAGTTTTGAATTTTCGCAAAACCCGGTTTTTCTCGATGAAATATTTGAAAAGAATGAAGTCCTATTTAGCGACAGGACTCAAATGTTCAAAGTCGGCAAAAAAACCCGTGGCAATACCTTTTTTGAAAAGATTAAACACATTGTTTTAGTTCTCCTGGCGGATTCTAATGTTGAATTTGCTAAAGAACAATTAGTTAACCGCGGCGAGAACGCTTTGAGAAAGTCGTTTTGCGGCGAAACTGAATGCGGTGCTGCACCTACAGGAATCACATATCTCACAGAGAAAGACATCCACGACGGTAAGGAATTCGATATCGGCTTTACATTTGACAGCAACGAGCGATTTTTTATTTAGTCCAACTAAATTCAGTCAAAAAGGCGCAGATCGCATCTTCGATCTGCGTCCGATATTCATCTACCGGCTTCGTAAATCCATTTTCTAAGATAGAAAAGGCCAGAAGCTCCCCTTCTTTTGTCATGGCATAACCGCACAAGGAGGAAATCCCCGTCATGCCGCCCGTTTTGGCGCGGATTTTGCCTTTGAGTCCGGCCATTCGCTTGTCAAGGGTGCCGTCGATGCCTGAGATCGGCAAAGAGGCGGCAAATTCACTTCCGCAGGAAAATTCTTTATGCATCCATTTTAGAAAGTCGGTGAAATGATGCGCCGAGACCAAGTTATAACGGGAAAGCCCCGAGCCATCCATCACCACCATATTTTGGGTATCTACACCCGCATTTGTCGATAAAAAGTCCCGGATTGCCTTAGACCCTTTTTGCCAGCTGCCCGGCCTGCCATAGCGCGCTTCCCCAATCTTTTTGAATAAGCTATCCGCGATGAGATTGTCGGAAGATTTCATCATCTCCTTGACGATGAGCGACAGCGGTCGGGAAGCATGGGCCGCAAGAGGAAGGGCATTATCGGATACGGGCCTCATTTCAATCTTGCCATCGAAGTCGATCCCGGCCTTATTCAATAGGGTAGAAAAAACAGATGCCGCATAAAGGTGGGGATATTCGATGGGAACGCTATAGTGCTTGACTTGAGAAATTTTCCCCTTGATGTCGATGACATTTTCTTTCTTTTGCCAGCGCCGCTCGACAGCTAGAGTATCGTCATTGCTCGCCGTCAGGGCATGGTTATCAATCTCGACAAAGTCATTGCGGGGAAAGACATAGACATAGGGCGCTTTGCCCGCCGATTCATGAGGTTTGACCCACAGATCGATGCAGCTATGATTGAGCATGAGCGCCGAGAGCGGAGAATTCCATTTCTCTCCTTGATCATCCCACATCCATCCCGGCCCTTGGCTGATCTCGTCGAATAATGTGATATCGACATAGAGATTGCCTAGGATTGATTCGATGCCGAGTAATTTAAGCTGAAAAGCGAGCTCTTCCAAATCGCGGACGGCAAGCTCGGGATCTCCGGATCCTTTGAGAAAGAGATCGCCCTTCAACATACCATTCTCAATTTTACCATCGGTATAAAGGGCCGTCTCAAAGCGGTAGTCAACACCGAGAAGGTAAAGTGCAGCGGCCCCCGTGAGGAGCTTCAAATTGCTGGCCGGGACGAGCAGATGGTGGCAATTTTTCTGAAAAAGGACCTCGCCCGTTTTCAACGAAACGACCTCGACTCCGACATTGGCGTAAGGATCCGCATTCAAAATGATCCTTTCAATGCCGGCGCGAAAGGCGAAGAGGCGGTCTTTTCCTATGGGTTTTGCAGCCGTAGAAACACAGAGCAAAAGTAAGAAAACGATGAGTTTATTCATATTTTTTGATTCTTATAGTAAGCCCAGATTTTTTTCTAGAACTTGATGCAATGGCTTGAGCGAGAAGCTCTTTGCTTCCTGCTAATGTCACCTTGCGTCTCGCGCGCGTCACCGCTGTGTAGAGGACCTCGCGTCCAAAGTGCTCCGATCCCGGCGGAATGAGGATCAGCGCCTCATCGCATTCGCTGCCTTGGCTTTTATGCACTGAAAAACAATACGCATATTCAAACGGCGGCAAAGCGAGGACATTGATTTGCCTATCGCGAAACAGTGCATAGTCACCCATTCCTGCTTTGCGCACAAGAATTCCCAAATCGCCATTGTAGAGGTCCATTTCTTCGTTGTTCCGGGTGATCATGATCGGAATGGTCCACCATGCGCCAGATGGGGCTTCCCTCATATATTGATTGAGAAAGTACCGATTGATGGCATCCACGCCAAAGGGCCCCTTTCGAACGCATGAGAGAATGCAATAGCGCCCGATCGAATTAAGAAGGGCCTCTGGTGAGGGCAGCTCGACATGAAAGGAGGAAAAGCGGTCTTTGCTGCGCTCCCAAATTTGAAGCATGCTCAAGTCTTCGCAGGGGATTTCGGCATGGCCCCGTTTAATGGCATCGGCAAGAGACAAAATATCGCTTTGCTCAGAGCGCAAACAGGCTGTCAGCTCGGCATACGGATAGACCCCTGCATCCAAGATGTCTGCAAAGATGCTCCCTGCCTCGACAGGGGGCAGCTGATCTTTGTCTCCGATTAACAAGAGTCTTGCCCCCGATGGAACGGCAGCGAGCAGATGCGCAAAGACCTTCGCGTCGATCATCGAGCATTCGTCGACAATGATTAAATCTGCATGGAGCTCCTCGACTTCCTTACGCTGGATGCCAAGCAGCGCATGCAGTGTGCCGCTCTGAATATCGGCGGTGTTAGAGAATCGCCGCAAGCTCGCTTCGAGCTGCGCTACCGCCTTTCCCGTCGGCGCAGCGGCAATCACACGCAGCCCGGGCGTTTTGATCCATTGCGCCGCAGTGTACGTTTTGCCTGTTCCAGGCCCTCCAGTGAGCAAAAAGAGGGAACAAGGCATCCCTCGCTCTAGAGCCAGTCGTTGCTGCTCGTTCAAATGAGGATCGATAAAGGCTGTCAAGGCAAGGGATGGTTTCGAACGATGCAACCGCTCCAGATGGGTCAAGATTTGCGTCTCATAGGTCCAATTTTTTTGGAGATAGAGAAGATCGCCGGATTGATGGGTATAAGGATTAGGAGGAATAGACTCTTTAGATTCCATGGCCAAATGCCCTTCTCGGGAATGGGCGAATAGGGCTGCGAGCAAGTCGATATGCTTTCGCTCACCGCCGATCTTTTTCACCACATGCTTGGCAAAGGCTAGATCGAGGTGTTCCATAGCTCCTCAGGGAAAAAATGATAGGGGGCGCTTCCGCGGATGAAATAATAGATCGCGCCTCCAAAGCATTCTGAAAAGGGGCGCTTGTCAAACAGCTTTACAAATCGTTTAAGCGCTTCGGCATAAATCGACGCCTGCAAGAAATAATCGTGCCGCTCCATCGCATCGATGATGTTTTTTTGGGTATAATCGGCGTCAGAAGGACCTAAGTAATTGCTCTTCCAATCAAGAAGATAGTATTTGCCTTGGAATTCGAAGACGAGATCGGCAAATCCTTTCATCATTCCTCTTGGGACAGGGAAAAAGAACTCCATTTCTGCTTGAAGCTGATCGCCTGGGACATCGGCTAAGGCAAACCCTGCGATCGGCTTTTTTAAGAGCGATATGACCCACGTCAGGAGTGCGGGTTCATCAATCAACTGCGCGATCGCACTTTCATTGAGGGGATGATGAAGGCCCGCTTGAAAAATTTTTTCAAAAAGCAAGTGGAGCCGGTGCCCCGTCTCGCTGCCAAGCGGAAGAGTATGAGGCGACAAGGGAGCATCGGAAGGGGGTTTTTGGGCCTCTATATGCACCTCTTTTTTTGCCAGCGCGGTAAAGGAGAGCAGGGGTTCGCTTTGATGAGTGATAACAAGGGGGGGTTGGGGACATAAATCAGGAGGGGCGGGCATCGGCGCCAAAGGCATCGGCATTTCCTCGAGGACGACGTGAGGAAGGCCTTCGAGGGAGCCGCCGAGGGCGGCGAAAAATAGCTCGACCGGAGAGGGGGTGCCTGGTTCTTCATCGAAGAATAAAGGAATATACAGGCGGCGTTTGGCGCGGGTCAGGCAGACGTAGAGCTGGCGCATTTTTTCGGCATCTTGCTCCGCAAGGGCGCGCTGGCAATCGGGATCTAAAGGGTCGAAAAGAACCATCTTATTTTGAATGGTGATCCAGTCGGAGGGTTTGGTGCGGGAGGCAACGCCAAGGGCAAACACAGTATCGAACTCCAAGCCCTTGCTCATGTGCATCGTCATGACAGCGATGCTTCCTTTTTCTTCTTGGGAGACCATTTCTTGATCGAGATCTTTTTCTTCGATGAGATATTCTGCGAGCTTTCTCAAATCTTGATAAAAATCCCCTTTTTCCATTTTCTTTCCCCATGGCGTGCCGAGAAAGGCTGCGAAGAAGGGGCCAAACCCTTTTTCCGACAAGATGTGATGCAGCATCACCATCTCGGCTTTTGCCTTTAACAATTCGGGATCGTCAGGAGGACAGTGCAGCTCGGCATCGGTCCAGCCAATGCAAGGGCTGCCAAGGGCAATCTTCAGTCGATTGAGATCAAAGGGAGAAGAAGCGGCATCGAGAACTTCTTGCATCGCGAAATAGGCATCCGATTCCTTGATGGGCTTGCCCCGCTTAAAACTGGCCGGGATGCGGCATTCTTTTAAATAGGCGACAAGCTCCTTGGCCTGATAACGGTCTTTGACCAAGATGGCGATGTCGTGATAGGGGGCCTTGCTTTGAATGATTTCTGAAGCGATGTAGGGAAAGACTTTTTCCTGGAGCAATTTCTTCCTTCTTGTTCCATAGGCGACGAAAAATTGTACCGGAATCTCATTCGATTCTTCTTTTGAACCTGCTTTGACAGGAAGCACTTGAAGCGGCTCCCGATGTCCCGGCAGCGCCATCCATCCCTCTTTTGCACGTAAGAACAAAGCATTGAGCGCTTCGACAAGAGAGGGGGTCGATCGATAATTCGTACTTAAGTATTTCTTCGCAGAATCCCCCAATGCAGAAGCTGCAGACAAATAGGTGTAGACATCGGCATTGCGGAAAGCATAGATCGATTGCTTGGGATCGCCGACCAAGCAAATGGAAGAGAGATGGGAGACAAACAGTTCTTTAAAGATCCTCCATTGGATCGGGTCGGTGTCTTGAAATTCATCGATGATGACGGCGCGGTATTTTTCACGCACTTTTTCCACAAATTGAGGTCGTCCTAGCGCTTTTTCCACTTGCACTAACAGCCCATCCGGAGTTAATAGCTCATGCTGCTGCAATAGAGCCTGGCATTCCCGTTTCACATCGCGCGCAAGGCGCAAGAACAGACGGGAAGGATCTTGTCCCTCCAAGATGGAGGGTAAAAGAACGCGGCGCGCATGGTGAATTAATTCTGAATTTACTTCTTTTGCGCGCACCTTGACATTGCCTGAATGCATTTTCTCCAAAAATAGGCCCTTCACGGCAAGGAGCGCATCAAACTCCCTGCCGCTGCAAGCCTTTGTCTCGACAATGCGCCCCAAATACTCGACTTGGGCCTCGATCTGTGTCATCCCCTTATATTGCGCCTTGACCCGCTCGACCTCTTCCACAAAACGAGGGGTTGCAGGCAAGGCTTGCAATCCCTTTAAAAAAGCTTCGTGCAGCTCTTTAAACGAACGCATGGGCGCAATTTCTTTGCCGTTTTCTGCGACATTGATCAAGGATTGGATCAATTCATGCACATCGCCTTGATGGTCATTTAGGAGGATCCTCAGCTGCGAAGCGCTGTAATCGGGAAATGAGACCCCTTCTTTTAAATAGCTTTTCACCTTCTCTTCCAAGAGGGCAAGATGCTCCCTTTCGTCGGGATCTGAGACGATAAGGGCCATATCGGCTTCAAAGGCGAATTCCTTCAAGATCCGATGGCAAAACCCATGCAGCGTATAGACTTGCGCCGCATCGTAGTTGATGAGCGCCGCTTCAATCCTTGAAGTTGCCTGCCCTGCCTCTTTCTTTTCTGAGATCGCTTGCAAGTAATCGATTGTGGGATTTAATAAATCGAGCTTGGCGCGTATCAGGTTGCGCCGAATGCGCAGCTTTAATTCGCGCGTTGCAGCCCGCGTAAAAGTGACGACGAGGATCTGCTCGATCGGAATTCCTTCTATGATCTGGCGGGTGACGAGATGTTCGATCGCAAACGTCTTGCCCGTCCCTGCAGACGCCTCTAAAAAGTGGGGCGCAAAGACATCGAGGTCCCTTGACAACACATCAAAGCGCTTCATGAAAGACCTTCTTTAAGATCGGCAGCCATGCTTGAGTATCGATGACTGCCTTGCGCCGCTGCAAATACATCAGATAAGGATCTTTAGACTCTGAAAAGTCGAGGGCATCGCCATGCAAAATGGCCTTTGCATATTTTGGCATGAGCGGCGAGATATTTTCTTTGGCCGCAAAATAATAATCGAGATAGTTGGAAAGAGCCGTTTGAGGATCTGTGAGAGGGATTTCGATCGCTCTCTCTTGTTTTGCGAGCAGCAAATACCGATTTTCAGGGTTTAAAATGCGGTAAATGAGATAGAGCGGCCATGCTTTGATTCGAGCCTCGAGGTCGTCTTTGCCGTGAAAGAGAAGACCGTCCGGCGTTACGTCTTCGAGCTTGCCGACAATATGGACGTTCTCAATGTGCATTGAAACGCTGATCGCCTCGATCTTTTTGGGTTGGAAATCGGGCATCTCTTCTTTGAGGACGTTCATGGCTGCCTCTTGGAACAGGCCCCGCGGAAGTTTGCCTTCCGCCCTGAGTTTATGGACCTGGTAAGAAAGAGAGGACTTCAGGGCTTGGCTTCGCACAATTGATTTTTGCAAAGGGGAGAGAATGAATTCCGCCTCTTCTTCATCTTCCTCGCCTTGAAGAAACATCTTCAGCGTTTCATGAAAATAGAATCGAATGGGGTGGCTGGCCAATTTTTTCAGCTCGCGGACAGTGACCACCCCTTCTTTTTTTATCGGGCGGGCCGATCGAACGATAAAAGAGCGTTTTTCCTCTTGGGCAAAAAGGAAATTTTCCTCGGAATGGTCGACTTTCATCATGCCATCGGAAAGTCCTCGCTTTTTTAAATACTGTTCCAATTCTTCGATGAGAAGGGAGGGACCTTGGTGCTTAGAGTCTTTCGCGTCGATCCTTTGATAGCTGAAGATGAGCATCTCCTTTGCCTTGAGGAACAATTCGAGAAAGGAAAGCCTGTCTTCATCTTTTCTAGAAGGAAAAAGAGGTTGCTGATTTAAAGAACTTCTCCCTTCTTGCCTAGGAAATGCTCCCTCATCCATCCCTAAGCACCACAGAATGCGGAATGAGGGCAATCCCCCCAGATTTAAGGGGGCAAAGGTGATTTTCTGCAGATCGGAGGTAGAGATATCTCCGATGGGCATTTCGGAAAGGTGGTCGAGGATCCGCCGGATACTCTCGAAGTCAGTGACATGCTGCGACACGAGCTTGAGAGACTTAAGGCTTTGAAAAAAAGGCTCATGCTCCCACTCCAGCTCAAAGTACTTATCTGCGATCTGCAAAAAGAAAGCCATCCAATCAGAGGCGCTTTTTTCTTGAGGCAGACATTTTAAATCTTCTTGGATCGCGTCAAAGAGGATGAGAAAGCGGTTGAATGCCTCACTTTCTGAAAAAGAGATGCCGTCGACGGGCCATGGATCGTACAGTTCCCCTTCTTGCGGGACAATGGCAAGTCCGCTGAGCAGCCTTCCAATTCCTTCTTCCCAAGAATTAGGGTTTCCTTTCAGATCGCGTCTGATCTCGGCGCGCTCAAATCCACGTTTCAATGAGGCGATCTCGCTGCGATTCAATCCCGATTTTTCTAAAAAGGGGTCGCACTCCAATAATTTGATCACAGAAGAGAGGGCGTAGGATTCTTCAGGCAGATTGATCAGCTGCAAAAAGCCTTGCACGCAGGCACTCACTTTTTTCATCGGCAATCCCTGAATCGAGTGGGGAATCTCGGCAAAGACCATCTGAATATAGGGCGCGTAAGAGGCGATATCGGGACAGACAACGCCAATGTCTCTCAAAGGGACCGCACTTCGAAGCAATTGATCGCGCAGCGCTTCTACTTCGCTAAGCTTCGATGCGGCGCTATGCAATTGCAATGAACAGTCATTTGTCAATTCATCCGACTCATCCAAATGCAGCATGGACCGCTGAAGGGAAGAAAGCAGCCCTTCCTTTTCTATATTTTGATAGATCTCCTCTTCCATTAAATCATATGCGCTTAAATTCTTGAGCATCTCCCTTCCGAGTTTTCCCCAGTTGCTGAGCAGAGGATGATCTTCTCCATCTAGGCGATGCTTCAACTTTTGCTTTGCCGTTGCGAAATCTTCCCAAAACAGCGCACAGGGAGAATGTTGATAAAAGGAAGCTCCAAGTTTGACAAAAAAGTCTAAAATGGGGGCAGGAAGATATGAAAATCCGAAAAGGGCCAACCTTCCTTTAATTGATTGATAGGGTTTAGGGCAAAATGTCCACAGCGAAGATTCTGAAAAAAGCTCTTGCCATAGAGTTCCTTGCCAGCCCGATGGAGGAGATCCATAACGGGCAAATAGCCGCGCCAATTCATCGCTTAAATAGCAAATCCGTTTTTTTCCATCCTTTAAATACTCCAAATCATACCTGGAGATTTTCTCTTCGATGGCAAGTGATAATTCTAAAAATGATGGGATCCTTTCTTTCGAAAATTCATTGATCGCCTGATTCAAAGACAGGACCTGAACGCCGGCTGACATCTGCAAATCGGGATGCTTGGCAAAGCGATAGAGCAAATATTCCTTCATTGTCATCGAAGGAACAATGATGATCCTCTTTTCAAAAGGGCGGGAGGAATCTAAAAACAGTTCTTCCGCTAACTTTGCTGCTAAGGCATCCAAGCAGTTGCCAAAGACAATGCTCGAATGGTATATTGATTCCAAGGTCATATATGTCACAATTTTCTGATGGTTTGAAAAGAATGTTCAGCAGGATCCCTTCCTTCTCCAAGTCGGGACGCTTTACCCTCGCCTTTCTCAATATCACACAGTTTCTCGGAGTCATCAATGACAATGTCTTCAAACTTGTCATGGCCTATTTACTGATTGATACTCTCGGCTATTCAAACGCCAGCGTGATCTTGTCCGCCACTGGAGCGATCTACGTAGCCCCTTTTTTGCTCTTTTCAGCATCTGCCGGAATTTTAGCAGATCGATTCAGCAAACAAAAGCTTCTTGTCGTGATGAAATTCGCAGAGATGGCCATCATGGTCTTAGCGATCATTGCATTTAGCGTCAAAAGCGTCTGGGGATGCTACGCTCTTCTCTTTGTCTTATCGACCCATAGCGCCATCTTCGGCCCCTCTAAATACGGCATTATCCCCGAGCTCGTTCCAGCTGATGAAGTCTCGCGGGCCAATGGCATCATCACCGGTTTTACCTACCTGGCGATCATCATCGGCACATTTTTAGCCTCTTTTTTAACAGAGGTGACCGATCGCCATTTCACTTATGTTGCCATTTTTTGCTTAGGCATCGCTGCCTGCGGTTTTTTCAGCGCGCTCGGCGTCAAACCGACCCCCGCCCAAGGATCTTCCAAAAAGATCAACCTGCTTTTCATTCGCGATATCTATTATACCCTCAAATACACCCGCACCGTACGCCATCTGTTCCCGTCTATTCTAGGATCAGCGTATTTTCTTTTAGTAGGCGGTTTTACTCAATTGAACATCATCCCCTTTGCCCTGCAATCATTGAATTTAAGCGAAATCGCTGGAGGATACCTATTTTTAGCGACAGCGCTTGGCATCGCATTGGGATCGCTCATCGCCGGCAAAGTCTCACACAAACAAGTCGAGCTTGGCCTCTCCTGTTTTGCCGGATTTGGCATTGGGCTATTTTTTATTCTTCTTTATGCTTTTTCTTCCTCGCTCTACCCCGTCATCGCATGCATGATCGGCGTCGGCATCTTAGGGGGAATGTTCATTGTGCCGTTTGATACATTCAATCAACTTAACAGCCAAAATGAAAAACGAGGCCAGACGATTGCCGCAGCCAATTTCTTAAGTTTTACAGGCGTTCTCATCGCGTCTGGCGCCCTCTATTTTTTCGATCAACTGCTCGGATTATCTTCCGCAGAGAGCTTTTGCATCATGGGAGTCATCACCATTGCAGTCACCATCACTTTTACGCTCAGGCTTTCCGATCTCTTTCTCTCCTTCTTCGCACGCAAGATCCTCAAGCCTCTTTTTCGCTTTGAACTTCCTAATATTGAAACCCTTCAAGTGGATGCGCAAGAGACGATCTTCATCCTCGAGCACGCAACATGGCGCAATGCTCTGCTCTTAAACGGCAGCTTTCGCCATCTCCACTTCTTAATTCCTAAGAACAGTAAAAAATACCGCTGGTTCCATCGATTTTTCTACTCAATCCACACCATTTCTTCTGAGACAAAGATTGAAGACTTCCTTGCAGACGCCAAACGCTACGCACAGCAAGGCATCACATCTTGCATCATGCTTGCAGGCACACTGC
>JASHWX010000198.1 GCA_030043815.1 Candidatus Rhabdochlamydia sp. | reverse complement strand
CGGCTAAGTAGAGGTAAGGCGTTTTTACTGCTTCATTGCTGAGTTTTTGTAGATGGTTTAATCGCAACTCCTCTTCATCGCAAAGAGAATCTTTGATTTCCGAATAGCTATTGAGAAGGCCTGCGACCAAATAGTTTTCGTAAGGGTTTGAAGCGTTTTGCACGACTCTTTCAGAATAGTCCAACATGCATTGGTGCAGTGCAGGATTGACGATGAGGGCATCGGAAAGGAAGCCTTGAAAATTTTGAAAGGCATGATACGCATCGAGGTTGGAAGGAAAGCTCCCATCCGACTTAAACGGGACTGTCGTCCAGTAGATCAACAGATTGTGATTTTCGACAAGGTCGCTTGCCAGGCGATTCCAAGGGCGCAGCGTGTTTTCCCAAGATTTTTCAGAGTAAGGGATGGAGAGGATCAACTCTTCTAATTGCAAAACGTTCTGCTCGGCTTGGTTCACATAAGCATCCATTTCAGTCGTGTTCAATGGCAGCACAGATTTGTGATTCGCAGCATTGATCATTAGGGGAAGGGCAACGAGAGATGTCAATAATAAGTTCATAGCAACCTCACTCTTAAGAACAATTCATCTTGAAGAGAGAGTTAAGAATTGTCAAGAATTTTTAAGTTATGGTAGATTTTTTCCCTATGTTAGACAGAATCACCCATCATTCATCCCTTGTTCTTCCTATACCGCGCTCCGTCAGGTTTTGTGAATTTGGACTTGCTACGACTTTGCCAAATCGATCCCTTCAGGCCGGTTCGCTTGTGCTCACCTGCTCCGCACTGCGAAGGCCCCCCGGGCCTTCTCGTGTTTCCGCAGCCTCCTTACCCTGCCCACTTGGGGCAGGGATCGTCGTTCGGAACGCGGGAGCTTCGATTTGGCTTTGTCTCGCTGAGTCCAAATTCACAAAACCTTCCTGCGCGCGGTATAATTTCCCTGAGAGCATAGAAAAATTAAAGGAAACGCTGTTTTGGATTTTGAAGAAAATCTTCGAGGTTCCGGCAGGATATTTTCTCAAGATCAGCGTGTTTCAGAATGCAGCATTGCAAGGCTGTTTTTCCCAAACTTTTGTCCGGCCGATTGCTCTTATGGTCGTAAACCTATGGAAGAGATCGCAGGGGATTCCCCAGCAGAGCGATGTCATCGACCAGGCGCGCCTCGACCGCACAGAAGCTTTTTTGAAAGAATTTTCCGAGGTCCGCACCCTGCGGACACCTGATGGGATTGACCTTGCGTGGCGGCTCTATCGCCCTGAAAAATTCCAGCGGTGGATCGAAGCCAGCGGAGGAATCCGGCAAGGGGAATGGATTGTCCCGAGAAATTTGGAAAGCTGGGAAAGGCTAAAACGCTTAAGCGAATTCAAGTGCTTCGAGCAGCGAGGCCAATCTTTCCGCGTGCCTGCCCCTGTTCGAGGCGCGCAGAACCAGGTCGTACTCCATTGCCATAGCTTCGGCCGATTGATGGCGATGGACAAGCCTTATATCGGACAGCATCTTGCCGCAGGCTTTAACTTTGCACAATTCGACTGGCGCGATGAAATTTCCATCAAAGGCTACTTTCAAGATGCTGAGACCTGCTACCAAGAATTGCTGCGGCAAGGCTTTAGAGGCAGCCAGATTAAAGTGATGGCCTCTTGCCGCGGCACATTCCCCGCCGTCTATCTCAAAGCGCGCCATCATGCAGAAGGCGTCGATTGCGTGCTCATCCACCCGCCACCTTCCTTAAGTCAAGTGATTGCCATGAATACCCCTCCGGCAAACTGGATCGGTTTGATCGGCATCGGAGCCATTGAAAAAGAAGGAGAGCATTTTGATTCTATTCAACGATTGCAATCGCTCGCCCCTGGCACAGGCCGCCTTTGTTTAATCATGAGCGAAAGAGATAAAATGATTCCTCAGGACACCGCCCAACAGTTTGCCAATGCCTATGGAAATGCCGGCCCTTTCCACGTCATCTGGGAACCAAAAGACGAGATGGTGTCAGACCCCCATTTTGAGGATCCTCTGCGATTACCCGCAGTTTTTCAACAGTACGCCGCATTTCTTGGATAATCTTTCAACAGCTGAGCCAACAATGTGGGAACTTCGGCCATGATCTCGGGCGGCTCAACGTAGGCGATGCGCATCTGAGTTTTGCCGGGGTTTGCCTCGCCGGGGCGCGGGGAATAAAAGCCTGACATCGGCGCTACCAATAACGTCTTGTTTACACCATTGATTTCTACGCGCCCTTTTTGAGCGCAGTACATGATAAAATCCGTTGTATCAAATTCCGCACCAAATAGGTTTCGCACATCGACGACGGTATATAAAGCCGAATCGGGGGTGGAGACAATTAATTGAGGCATTTTTCTTTTGAGATCCGCGGTAAGGGCTGAGGCAATCTTGTGGTAATAGGCCCGCTGCTGCTGGAACCATGCGTGAAGTTGAAGCTTGGATTCGTGGAGGAGTGCGCCAAAAATGTATTGGCCGATCGCATTGGCGCATAAGTTGGCTGTATATTCAGCCACAGCTTTTTGATGAAACTCAAAATGATCTGTCATAAGAGCGCCGATGCGCAAACCGCATGCATCCCAGATTTTAGAGGCGGACTCTATACTGATGCGCCGTCCTTGAATGCCCGGGGCTTCTTTTTCGGTGATGCCCCAAATGCTGCTGATTTGATCGTGTGTATAAAAGACTTCGCGATAGGCTTCATCGCTGATTAGCCACAAATTGTGTTTCACACAGAGCTTGCCGATTGCGTTGAGCGTTTGCTGAGGAAAAAATTGCCCTGTCGGGTTATCATAGGGGATGACAAGCAAGGCGCCTGGCTTTGTTTCTAAGATCACCTTTTCAATGACGGGCAGCTGAGGCAGCGTGAATTTCCCATTTTCTTCTAAATACCGCGTCACTGTAACGATTGAGCGGCCGGTGCGCTCAGCCATTGAGGCATAATTGGAATAGGTAGGATCGATCACCAATAGAGGCCGATCTCCCGTCCCTGCCGGTCCGCATACCCCCAGAATGGCAATCTCCATCGCTTGGCTGCCCCCATCCGTGATTTGACAATATAGACCTTGTGTGGAAAAGCCGCTGCTCTCAATTAAATGCAAAAAGGTTTGAGTGGTTTCTATCTCACCGACCGTTGTCGAATACTTCACTACCCCTTTCCGAAAAGGGCTTTCGGGTGCGTTGAGCGAGAACATCCGGTTGATCATGGCAGGATGCATCGGCAAAGATACATTCCCGATAGCTGTATTCACAGCGACGACTTGATCGGTGCGTTTTAAGAACTCAATCTGCGATAGACGGATCGGCGAGGGGACGCGGGTCTGGAAGTGTTCCGAAAGTATGGGTTTCATACACCTAAAGGCTGCAATGAATCAGTTTGGCTACTGTTTTTATCGTAGGATTTTTGCTCTTTAAACTATGATAAAGAGTGGATCTTGGCATTTCCGCTTCTTTGACGAAATGAGCCTTATTAAGAGCTTGAATATGAGCAGAGATCACTTCCATCGCCCCTTCAGGATCGTTGTTCTTTAAGCATTCCCAAAAAGCTTGAGCAATGAGTTTTTCATCGAGAAGAGCTTTGAGTGGTTCATGTTTAGCAAGTTTAACACCCTTTTTAAAATGAAGCTTCTGTATATTTTCTGAGAATTTTTTGCGCCTGACTAATGTCTTTGCTTTGCCCATTTTTATTTCCTCCTAATAGAAGTAAAATATTATATTTAGCGATATGTGCATAATATACGCGTCTTCCATTAGCCCATTTTAACTCCCATACTTGATCTGTCAAACGTTTATGAGTACCAAAATGTCTTTCATAAACAATATGCATAAGACGCTCTTCAATTTGCAATCTAGCCTTAAGGGGCTGATCATTTAGCCACTCTTCAAATTCAGGCGTCTTATGAAGTTCGTACATGGCATGATTTCGTTTATTTTTCAATTGTACAATTCATTGGACGTTTTTTTAAAGATTTATCTTAAATTAACTTAAATCTTTGAGAATGAGGGGGGCAGTAATAAGGGCATTTTCTTTTTCGAGAAGTTCTTTACCTGCAAAAGAAACAATAACGCCTGAATTTTTTTTGGGTTTGAGTTCAGCCTCCACAGCATGGACCATCTCTTTAGATGTGAGTGCGAGGAGCCGGTCGCGGAATTCTTGGCGCATCTCTTTAGTCTTACCATCGCGGAGCCAAGAGTAAGCGGTGAGCGCGCGGTTTCCGGGGGAGATGGGGGCGTCGAACTGCTGGATGATGCCGAGCTTGGCTTCTTCGAGATCTTGTTCGGAGAAATGGCCTGAGGCGATCTCGTCGATGGCAAGGTCGAAGGTTTGCAAGGTGGAGGCGATGTGGGGATCGCGATAAGAGTGGAAGTAAAAATGCCCGAGGGTGGAGCTATAAGTGGCCCCGCAGCCGTAAGCGCCTCCTTGCTCGCGGATTTTGCGATGGAGGATTTTGTTGTCGAGGAGCACGGTGGCAACGGTGAGCGCGGGGGCGTGGGGATGGAGATAGGTGACAGACTTGTAGGCTTTGGCAGTGAAGGCGACCTGTGAGCTGATAAATCTTCCTTGCGATGCGACGGGTTCGACAGGGTAATCGATTTTCCAAGGAGTAATGGAAGGAGCTGAGGGCAGGTCGGTGATGCCGTAGAAATTGGCCTTCTGAATGTCGTGGAACATCTCTTTGGAACAGCTCAATATGAGATTGGGATTGTAAAAGGTAAATAATTGTTCCTTTAATGAGAGAAGCTTGTCGATGAGCTTGGGCAATTCCTTGCTTAAATTCTTCGCTATGGACTCGATGGATTTAAAGTAGTGGAGCCCATACCAAGTTTCGTTGATATGGCAGGGTGAAGAAAATCCGCTGACAGAAAGATTGATCGCATAGCGCAAGCCTTGGCGCACTAGCCGATTGAGTTGCCCTTCGCGTATTTGCTTGATCAATTCTTCTATCCGCTTTGTCTCATCGAAACGCGGCCGGGCGAGGGTATCTTTCATCAAGAGAAAGAGCTTGTCAATTTTGCGATCGAGGGCTTTACCCCGCAAGTTGACCAAGGGCCTTCCCATTTTGGGATCAGATGTTTGGACATGCAGGGCAGCCGTGGCCCCGATGCCGCCTGTGTGAGCGAGAATGTACTCGAGATTTTGCGAATAGGTGCGATCGCCGCTGCCAATCTCAGGAAGAAGAGAGGTGAGAAGGGGGACGTAAGGCAGATCTTCAACGTTGACGTGGGGCAGGTCGAATGAGAGGTCAGCGTAAAGAATGTGATTGGTGAAACAGTCGTGGTGATAGACATCGACATGGCCATGGCGGGAATGCTTAAGTGGAAAATCGCGGACAATGGAATTGACGTCGTTCAATGTCACTTTCGGAAGGCATTCTAAAGACTGCGTTTCGAGCTGCTTTTGAAATTGGGCGAGTTCATTAGAAGTTCTTAGAATGTCATCGACTTGCTTTTCGGTTAAAGAAGCTTTCATTTCTTGCAGCTGCTTATTTTCCTGCTCAGACTCCTCTTGGGAGAGCTTGCGGTCAGGGTGCATGACGAGACGGACGGAGTGGGGATTGTCAAGGATGTACTTTTTCATCAGGCCGGTGAGATAGCCTTTGTCCTTGATTTTTGAGAGGAGTCCTTCAAAGAGGGAATGCACCATCAGGGCATTTTCTGGATCGGCCCCATGCTGTTTGGCAAGCGCAGAGCGCATGAAGAGCGTGAGGCCGAAGGGAGCATGATCGCCGGCGATTTCAAGGCGCGACAATTCGAGCTGATGGACTGCGGCATCGATGAGATGGGAAGGGATGCCTTGCTCAATGATCGTCTCGAGGGATTTTTTTAAAGCTTTTTCGATGGCGTCCACATTTTTTGGATCGCACCCTTTGAAGACGATGACGTATGGCACTTCGCTCATCTCTGCATCCATATAGGCATCGGCATGGACACAAAGCTGCGTCTCGAGGAGAAGTTTTTTCAACAAGGAGGCATCGGTCTCCATTAAAACCGAGTCGAGGACGCTGAGTGCGAGCACATCTTCTTGATTGATGAGAGGGGTTGTGAGAAAGCCGAAGGACACGATCGTGCGATGCTCTGTTTCATCGCTTTCGCTCACGGGAAAGCGCATTTCGCGATGGACAGGTTGTTTAAATCGCTTTTGCCTGGGGATTGGGAGCAATGGGGATTGTTTGGGAACATTCTTTAATGCTTTGTCTGCGATGAAATCGAGATGTTTTTTTAAGGGCAAATCCCCGTAAAAGAAGAAAAGGCAGCGGCTCGGATGGTAATAAATCTCGTGAAAAGAGACGAGTTCAGCGTAAGAAAGATCGGGAATTTCTTTTGGATCCCCGCCGGAGTTGAACGAATAGGGAAGATCGGGCACGAGCTCTGCCATCATCGCATGCCACATGCGCGTGTCGGCAGAAGCTAGATTCCCTTTCATCTCATTGAAAACGATCCCTTTGATCGTAAGGGGGGTTTTAGGGTCCTGCGGATCGGTAAACTCGAGGCGGTGCCCTTCCTGCAAAAAACTCATGCGTTTCAATTCAGGGTGAAAGACAGCATCGATGTAGACGTCGAGCAAGTTGTAGAAATCTTTTTCCACTTGGGATGCAGCCGGATAGCAGGTGAAATCGGAGCCTGTCAAAGCATTCATGAACGTATTTAGGCTGCGGCGGGTCATCGCAAAGAAGGGATCTTTCACCGGAAAGCGGCGGGATCCGCAGAGCACAGTGTGTTCGAGAATATGGGCCGCGCCATTGGAGCTCGTCGGATAGGTTTTAAACGATAGGCAAAAGAGATTTTCAGGATCATCATTGGCAATATGCATGACGATAGCGCCGGATGGCAGGTGCTGAAGCTCGCGAAGGATGCAATTGAGCTCGGAGATCTGGAGGTATTTTGTGACGACAAAATCCCCATATTTTTCTCCGGCAGCTTTCAAAAACGATGGATCTGGACTCATATGCTTTAAAGTTTAGAGCAATCAAGGCTTTCGTTCAATAGTAGCGAGTAAGCGGCCGCTGAGGGTATGAGGGAATTCTTGCAGGACAGCATGCTTGACCGACTCGTAAGCTTGATCAAAGAGGCAGGTTTCTTGTTTCTGCATTTTCATTTTTTCCTCCCAGTTGGAAACTAAGGCGGAAAAAGAATGAAAATTCTGGGCCCGGAAATATTCATAATAAGCGCAAAAGTGGTCCTGTCTTGAAAAAATGGCTTGAACCTCTTGAAGAACATCATGGGAATTGATGTAATCGGTCCAAGCAGCATGAAAGGCGTCCAGCTTGGGGATGATGCGCTCTTTTAAAATAGAAAATAAGCGTGCGCATTGGGAATCTACAATGGTGGCGGCAATTTCTGTTCGAAATTCCCTTATTGCATTTTTTAGTTTTTCAGAGGAAGTTTGCACGGCATGGATGAACAGATAATGGGGAACATAATTGTATTCGATGGGGTCAAGTTGAGAATACATTTCGCTGTTTAATCGCCAAAAGCCTGCCGAGACGGTGCGGCGAAGATCAAAATTTTCCCATTTTGGACGGGCTCGCCGTTTGTCGAAGGATCGGCCTTGGGGGCAATTGATGGAATGGATGGGAGTGAGCGCTTCATCAGGGTACAGGCGTCCCGTTGTTTCGGGATGAAAGAAGTGAAAGAGGTTGGAAACGGAATCCAAGAAATCCCGTTCGCGCATCACGCTGAAATTGGTGTGATCAAAGTCGACAGTGAATGTCTTAAGCGTGGTCTTTGACCACGCGAGCTCTGCTTTTGCGCAGGCGAGCAGCAGCTGTCTGAGCTTTCGCTCATTAGGATCCATTGAACAGTAAGACCGGGATTGGAATTCTAAGTATGCTGCCCAATGCCAAGACAATTCAGTCCATGAACGGTCTTGAGAGGGCAAAAGAAAATCGCCTTCAAAGGAAAAGCGGGGATCGAAGCCGCAATCGTACCATGCCTTGATCTCGATAGGTTTTGCTCCTAGGGGAACATCCTTGGGGGAGCTCGGCGGAGTATGAATGGGAAAATGCTTGCATAGGACGTCTTCAACTGCTTGGATCTTTTCCATCAGCGAAGTGGCTTTCTCAAGCCTGCCGCAAACGTCTGATTTTAACTGCGGGCTTAAACGGTTCAAATGGACGAATGCGGCGGATATGTCTCGATTCCATAAGCAGCGCGCTGTCTCAATTAAAGCCGATTTGGCTTCGATTGATAAGGCGGGCACCATGGTTATCTCCCCTTGTTCAAATCATTACCAAGTCAGGGCAGCGGACGACTGATACTCAGTGACACGCGTTTCAAAGAAATTTTTCTCTTTGCCGAGATCGATGGTTTCGCTCATCCAAGGGAAAGGATTTTTTGAGCGGTAAAGGGCTTTTAGGCCGATGCGCTCTAATCTGCGGTCGGCGATGTATTGCACATATTCGCGGAACATCGGCGCGGTTAAGCCCAAGATGCCGCGCGGCAGGCAATCTTGCGCATATTGGATCTCGAGCTCGACGGCTTGTTTGATCTTCTCGATGATATGCGCTTGGAATTCTGGGGACCAAAGATGGGGATTTTCCTCTTTGATGCCGTTGATCAGATCGATGCCGAAGTTAAGATGGATAGTCTCGTCGCGCAGGATGTATTGGAACTGCTCGCCGATGCCTGTCATTTTGTTTTGGCGATGGAAGGAGAGGATCATCACAAAGCCGCTGTAGAAGAAAATTCCTTCCATGATGATGTAATAGCCGATCAAGTTTTCTAAAAACTTCTGAGCGCCTTCGAGCGTACTTGTGTTGAAATCAGGCTTCAAAATGTCTGCTGTGAGCGTCATTTCGAACTCGTCCTTATCGTGGATCGAGTTGATTTCGTTGTACATGTTGAAGACTTCCCCTTGGTCGAGGTTCAGCGACTCGACGATGTAGAGGAAGGTATGCGTATGGATCGCTTCTTCAAAAGCTTGGCGCAGCAGGTATTGGCGCACTTCAGGATTGGTCACGTGCTTGAAGATCGCCAGCACGATGTTGTTGCCGACGAGGCTTTCCGCTGTGCTAAAAAACCCTAAGTTGCGCATGATGACGCGTTTTTCATCTTCGCTTAAGGTATTGGATTTCCAAAGCTCGATGTCTTTGGCCATGGGCACTTCGGTCGGCATCCAATGGTTGGCGCAGCCGTTGAGGTAGTGTTCCCAGGCCCATTTGTATTTGAGCGGCATGAGCTGGTTGACGTCGACTTGGTTGCAGTTGATCAGGCGTTTTTCGCCGACTTTAACACGTTGATTATTCATAAATTATCTCCCTTTTTTATTGACAGCTCTCGCAGCCTTCTTCCAGGTTGCAGACAATCGGTTTGTCTTTCTCTTCTCTTTCGACTTGGATATTGCTCGAAGCGGACTTGTTTTTCATCCAGCGGGGCTGCAGGCCGCGCTTGTTGATGTCTGTCGTCGATTTCTCGATCTGGGTTGCCCCGAGACAGCGCAGATAATAAGTCGTTTTCAGTCCTTTTGTCCAGGCGAACATGTACATTTGATGAAGTTTTTTTCCGCTTGGTTCCGCGAGATAGAGGTTGAGCGATTGGCCCATGTCGATCCATTTTTGACGGCGGCTCGCGCATTCGATCAGCCATTCAGGATCAATTTCAAACGCCGTCAAGAAGACTTGCTTGATCTCTTGCGGGATGCGCTCGATCTCGGAGATCGACCCATCGAAGTATTTGAGGTCGTCGAGCATTTGCTTGTCCCAGAGGCCGAGCTTTTTTAAGCGGTCGACTAAGAATATGTTGGGTATAGTGAACTCCCCAGAGAGGTTGGACTTGACGAACAGGTGTTTGTACATCGGTTCGATGGACTGCGTGCTGCCGATGATATTGGAGATCGTCGCTGTCGGCGCGATCGCCATGGTGTGGCTGTTGCGCATGCCGTGCTTCTTGATCGATTCGCGGACAGGCGTCCAGTCGCGGGAAGCAGTGCGGTCCATGTCGATCGGGATGCCCCTTTCTTTTTCATGCAGGGCAATCGTGTCGATGGGCAGCAGGCCGCGGTCCCATTTTGAGCCTTTGTAAGACTCATAGGTCCCGCGCTCTTTGGCCAGTTCGCTCGAGGCTAAGATCGCATAGTAGGAGATCATCTCCATGCAGTTGTCGGCGAATTTGACCGCCTCGTGGCTTGCATAGCTGATGTTGAGGTAGTAGAGGGCATCTTGGAATCCCATGATCCCCATGCCGACGGGGCGATGGCGCAAGTTGGAATTGCGCGCTTCGGCAGTCGGGTAGAAATTGATATCGACGACGTTGTCGAGCATGCGGATCGCTGTGCGGACCGTCGAGCTAAGTTTTTTCTCGTCGAGCCCTTTTTCATTCACATGCTCGATCAAATTAATCGAACCCAAGTTGCAGACAGCCGTTTCATCGCGAGAGCTGTTGAGCAAAATCTCCGTGCACAAGTTGGAGCTGTGCACAACACCCGCATGGTCTTGCATCGAGCGGATGTTCGACGGATCTTTGAAAGTGATCCAAGGATGGCCCGTTTCAAAGAGCATGCTGAGCATTTTGCGCCACAGCTGCACGGCTTCGACGCGTTTGTAGAGCTTGATCTTCCCTTCGTCGACCATCTTCTCGTATTCGTTGTAGCGCTTTTCAAAAGCTTCTCCATACAGGTCGTGAAGATCGGGCGCATCGCTCGGGCTAAGCAGCGTCCACATCCCTCCTCCATTGACCCGCTTCATGAACAGATCGGGGATCCAGTTGGCCGTATTCATGTCATGCGTTCGGCGGCGTTCATCGCCTGTGTTCTTGCGCAATTCGAGGAAGTCTTCGATGTCCAGGTGCCATGTTTCGAGATAAGCGCACATCGCCCCCCGTCGTTTTCCTCCTTGATTGACTGCGACAGCTGTGTCATTGGCGACTTTGAGGAAAGGGATCACTCCTTGGCTTTTGCCGTTGGTGCCCTTGATCGTCGCCCCTGTGGCGCGGACGTTGGTCCAGTCGTTGCCGATGCCGCCTGCCCATTTGGAGAGCTGGGCATCGTCGGCGACGACTTTGAAGATGTGGTGCAGGTCGTCGAGCACGGTCGAGAGGTAGCAGGAGCTGAGCTGCGAGTGGTTGGTGCCTGAATTGAAAAGTGTCGGCGTCGCAGAGGTGAAGAGGAATTTGGAGAGGATGTCGTAAAACTCGATGGCGCGTTCGTTCTTTTGCTCTTTTTCGTTGAGCGCAAGGCCCATCGCGACGCGCATCCAGAAAATCTGGGGTGTTTCTATGCGCCGCTGCTCGTGATGCAGAAAGTAGCGGTCGTAAAGAGTTTGCAGGCCGAGATAAGTGAATGGGTCATCGCGCTGCAGCTGCATGGCGCGGGCGAGCTTGTCCAAATCGAATTGGAGAAGATCGGGACTGACCCGGTCGACGGAGATCGCAAATTTAAGGTATTTCTTAAAGTAGTCGCGATGAGTCGACTCGAGCGATGGATCGGAAGCAGAGATTCCCATCGTCTCGCGGTAGAGAACGTCGAGCAGAAGGCGAGAGGCGACTTTGGAATAAGCCGGCTCGAGTTCGATTTTAATGCGGGCTGCCATGATATTGGCTTGATCGATCTCGCTCTCTTTGATCCCTTCGTAAAAATTGGCGATCGCATGTTCTAACAACTCTTCAGGATGGGTAAGTTCTTCCAAACCGCGGCAAGCAAATTTCAAGCGGCCATACAACTGTGCCTCTGTGATGACCCGCGTCTTTTTTGTGTTGTCATCGATCACGGTGAATTGCCGCTGCTTTTTCTCTTCTTGAGTCAGCATCTCTTCAAAGCCATCTTTGCTCTGTTCGCCGATAGAGGCGCGGTGCAGGATGAAATTCTTCGCGGCGCTAAAAAATCCTTCGCGCATCAGCTGCTGTTCGATCTCATCGTCGAGAAGAGGAACATTGAGGACATGGCCTGCTTTGGCAAGGGCCACGGCGCGGGCGACGACTTTTTGCGTCAGCAGGTTGACATTGTCAATGATCTGTTCAGTAGCAGGCCCATCGAGATGCTGGCTGCGGCGGAACGCATCTTCGATCGAAGAGGCGATTTTCATCGGGTTGAAGCGCACCACGCTGCCATCGTTGCGAACGATCTTTAAATTGAGAGGGGAATCTTCGCGCAGGGCCTTGTGCTGGTCGCGGTAGATGATGTAGTCGCGGGCAATGTCATGATGGCCGGCCTTCATCAAGCAAACCTCGACTTGGTCTTGGATCCCTTCGACCGTCAGCGAGGCGCCCTTTGACGCGATGGCATATAATTCGGTGATGACAAGATCGGTGATCTGCTCGATGGGTTTGGCCAGCTCTTCGGGCAGCGGGACATCCTTGCTCAAATTTTTCGTGTCTCGGAAGGCTGACTCAATGGCACGGGAGATCCTCTCGCGGCGGAAAGGAACGATGCTGCCGTTTCGCTTCACGACGGTGAAACGCTGCACCTTGTCCATGATTAATGCAGAAGAGATTTCCGCAGGGGATACAGTCTTGTCGGGAGAGGGAGCAGCTTTTCGTGTCATATGCGAATCTCCTAATTTTAATTATGTATATGTTCCCAAAGCGCAAAACCCCTCATCCTTTTGCATGAAAAGGTTTCGGGGGGAATCGCAGATACTACATCTAGTAGTCAATTGTTTCTATATACACCATATATAGTAGTTAAGCGCTAAATGTGTCCACAAAAAAATTTCGCGCCGATTAAAAAAATTTTTCATATGTTCCAACATCCAAATGATGAACTGATTAGACATTTTTAATTTTAAGAATGTGCTAAGAACTCGACCATTTTGTATAATGCCGATCATGCGTCAAGTTTATTTGATACCCAATATCATCACAGCTTTTGCGCTGTCCTGCGGACTTTTTGTGATTTTCAAGATCAATATGGTCGAGCCGGGATCGGGTATTTTTCATGCGCTCACTATCTCCGCCCTGCTCTTGCTCGTCGCGGCATTTGCCGATCTGCTCGATGGAGCTGTTGCCCGGGCGATCCGCGCGGAAAGCGAGTTTGGGTTCATCTTCGATTCCTTAGCCGACGCCGTTTCTTTTGGCGTGGCCCCGTCCGTCCTCCTGCTCAAAACGTTATCGCTTGAACCGGGGACGGGGCTTTCATTTTATGCGATGCTTGGATGCATGCTCTATTCGATTTGCGGCATCTTGCGCCTTGTCCGCTACAATGTGAAATCGACTCAGGCCAAAGCCAATCCCGAAATGCTCACCGAACAAAAAAAGCATTTTACCGGTCTTCCCATTCCCGCATCCGCCCTCGCCGCCGTCTCCGCTAATTTTTTGCTCGCATCCCCTTTATTCGAGAAATTTCTTCCTTTAAGCCTCGAGACAAAGGCGATCATTTTGTCGAGCATCATGATCGTGCTCGGTTATTTCATGGTGAGCCGCTGGAAGTTCCCCAGCTCTAAAGCGCTCCATTTTCGAGTTCCCTCCTTTCAGCTCGTCTTTCTCACCGTGATCCTCGCGATATTCGTCTTTTACGGAGCCTTGTATTTTTTTCCCGTGATGCTCTTTGTCATCACCTGGACCTACGTCGTCATCGGGTGGCTGCTCTCATTAATCCGCCTCATCGCGGGTAAAAAATCAAAAACGCTGGAAGATTATGAGCCTGATCAAGAAGATTGAGGTATAAAGTATGATGTTGTGGGTAGCTCTCGCTATTTCTTTTGCGGCGCTGTGGCTGTGGATGCGCGAGCGGACATTGCGCAAAGCTCAAACACAAACTGAAGAGCAATTAAAGACCGCCTTTCGCGCTCTGTCTTTAGAAGCATTAGAAAAAAATAACCGTTCCTTTTTAGAACTGGCGCAAACTTCCCTGGAAAAAGATTTAGATCATCGGCAAAAAGTGATCGAGGACACGCTGCATAAGCTCGATCAGGGGATGCGCCAGGTCGAAAAGGAGAGGAAAGGGGATCAAGAAGCGCTCAAAGAGCAGGTGAAATCTCTTTTCGAAAATGAAAAACTCCTCAAGCAAGAAACGGCCAACCTCGTCAAAGCGCTGCGCACGCCGCTTGCCCGAGGACGATGGGGCGAGGTGCAGCTCAAGCGCGTCGCTGAGCTGGCAGGCATGCTTGACCATTGCGATTTTTCCGAACAAATGCAAGAGATGGGCGATGAAGGGCGCATGCGTCCCGATCTCGTCGTTCATCTTCCTGGGGGAAGACAAGTCATCATCGATGCCAAAGTGCCCCTCGAAGCGTATCTCGAAGGAATCCACGCTGCCGATGACTCGATACGCCTCCAAAAGATGAAAGACCATGCCCGGCAAGTCCGCGCGCACGTCACAGCGCTCGGCAGAAAAGCGTATTGGGAGCGCTTTCAACCGACGCCCGAGTTTGTTGTTCTTTTTCTGCCCGCGGAGACTTTTTTTAGCGCCGCATTAGAATTTGATCCCTCTCTCATCGAAACTGGCGCGGAACAAAACGTCATCCTCGCTACACCCACCACGCTGATCGCCCTCTTGAAAGCAGTAGCCTATGGCTGGAAGCAGGAGAATTTAAGCCTCCACGTCGAAAAGCTCCACGAGCTTGGAACGGATTTGTACAAGCGCCTTGCCGACATGGGCAGTCATTTTTCGAAGATGGGGCGCGGCCTCTCCACTGCAGTCGAGGCCTATAATAAAGGTGTCGGCTCCTTAGAGTCGCGCGTCCTCGTCACCGCCCGCAAGTTCAAAGACCTCGGCATCAACCCTTCACAAATCGACATCGATGAAATCGAAAATGTCGAAAAAATCCCCCGCGAACTTCAAAGAGAATCATAATCTTCCATATACCATTCTGCAATTTTTTTTTAGCAGGATATTAGGATGAATAGGATAGAGAAAATCATCGTGGGTATACTTTAAAAGGAAAGCAACAAGGCTTGTAAGGTCAATCCAATTATACTGCTCCCGCTCAAAAAGTGTGAATCTGCCAGCGTCGGACAGCCAGTGAATTTGAACCCGCCTGCATCGCTCAACTTGTTCAAGTTGAGCTGCTTCGGCGCCGGCTTCGCCTGGTTCAAATTCACGGCGCCTCCTTGGCATTTTTCACACTTTTTGAACGGTCGCAGTATAC
>JASHWX010000197.1 GCA_030043815.1 Candidatus Rhabdochlamydia sp. | reverse complement strand
TTATACTGCTCCCGCTCAAAAAGAGTGAATCTGCCGGCGTCGGACAGCCAGTGAATTTGAACCCGCCTGCATCGCTCAACTTGTTCAAGTTGAGCCTGCTCCTCATACAAAAGAGCAATACTTTGCTCTTTTGTAGTATCCGCAGCAGCGCCGGACTTCGCCTGGTTCAAATTCACGGCGTCCCTCCGGGCCCGGTTCGCTTCGCTCACCTGCTTTCCTTAGAAAATGTCTATGGACATTTTCTAAGTGTTCGCAGCCTTGGCATTTTCACTCTTTTTGAACGGTCGCAGTATATTTGGGATGCCTGAAAGCTACAAGAGAGTAATTTGAAAATTCCCCTATGTGGTTTTCCCAACTCTGTGGTAAAATTCAAGCATTTACGCAACAGAGCCATCGAACATCCCTGCAACCCTATGGAATCCTTAAATGAAAATCCTGTTATTAACATGTTTGTTTTTTGCAATGGTCCATGCTTCTGAAGAGAACATCCGTCAAACCCTTCTTCAGCTGAACGAAAGCCGATTTTCGCCGCGGTCTATCGAGGTGAAATTGTTAAAAGATTGTCCCGAGGCCATCCCTGTTTTGGCGCAATGGATGTATGACGAATGGCATCCTTACGATAAAGAACTCACTGTAGAAAGACTACTCAATGAATATCAAAAGTTCTTAAGCGGCATGCCTCTTCCTTTTGCAGTCGTCGCTTTGAAAGAAGGCCATCTAATTGGTGTGATTTCCTTATCGGAAAAAGGAGAGCCGGAATTTGAAGATCTTCCGTCAAGCGGACCGTGGATAGGCAGTTTTGAAGTCATCCCTGAAGAACGAAACAAGGGATTGGGACAAGAACTGGGATTCATGGTCCTAGACATCGCACGGAGTCTTGGATATTCATCTGTCAATTTTTACACTTCGAATCCTGACAATGTCCCTCGATACATGAAGAGAGGAGCCGAGATTGTCGAGGTAAGACCCTTTCGGGGACATATGATCACAATCATGAAAATGAAATTGCAGGCTTGTCAACCCGCAACCGGTGCATGATCTTTAGAATTCATCTGTGGAGACCATTGCATAAGTGATCATGCTTGTTAAAAACGCCCATTTCGCGATCTTTCGATTCTCGCTCGCCCCCTATGGAGCGTCCCGCATATGCGGGCTCGCTCGAATTCGAAATCTCATCAAAATGGGCTGTTTTTCCCAAGCATGCTGACTTATGCAACGGTCTCATGTTCCATCGCCCCTTTAAGAGGCTCTAGCCCTTCCGCGTTCATGGCAGAAATAGGGAAGAGCAGTTCTTTACCAAATGGGAACTTCTCGATGAATTGAGCCAAATGCTCTCCAGCGCCTTCTTGGTCGATCTTATTGAGTGCGACGAGGAATGGCTTATTGAGAAGTTCAGGGTTGAAGGCTTCGAGTTCATGGCGCAGGACTTGAAAATCTTCCCAAGGGTCTCTGCCTTCAAAGCCGGAGATATCGATCACGAAGATCAGCATAGAAGAGCGTTCGATATGCCTTAAAAACGCAATCCCGAGCCCTTTGTTGAGGTGGGCATTCTCGATGATGCCTGGAATATCGGCGATGAGGATGCGCGTGTTTTCAGGGCAATGGACGTAACCTAGATTGGGATAAAGGGTCGTGAAGGGGTAAGCGCCGATCTTAACGGGGGCGTAGGTGATTTTCGACATGAGGGTCGATTTGCCGGCATTCGGCATGCCGATGAGGCCGACGTCTGCGATGAGTTTGAGTTCGAGCTCGATTTCTTTGCATTCGCCATCTTGGCCGGGCGTACAGATATTAGGCGCTTGATGGGTGGGGGATTTGAAGCAGGCGTTGCCTTTGCCCCCTTTGCCCCCTTTGCAGATCGCAAATTCTTGATTTTCTTCTATCAGGTCGAAGAGGACATCGCCTGTATGGGCATCTTTTACAAGAGTGCCGCAAGGGACCTTCAAGATGAGATCCTCCCCATTGCGTCCTTTTTGAAGGTTGCCCGCTCCAGGGAGGCCATCGCCGGCATGGATCAGGCGGCGGTTGCGGTAGCCCTCGAGGGAGACGACATGGTTGTCAGTCCTGAGGATGATCGAGCCGCCTTTTCCGCCGTTTCCGCCCACGGGACCGCCTTTGGGAATGTACTTTTCCCGTCTCCAGGCGACAACGCCGTTGCCGCCTTTGCCTGCGCGAAGGGTGATGGTGACAGAATCGACAAACATGGCTTATGCTTGGGGAAGCACGGAAACGTAGGTGCGGTCGGATTTGCGGTAGGTGACAATGCCATCGATGAGGGCAAAAAGGCTGTCATCGCGTCCGACGCCGACATTTCTGCTTGGGCGCCATTTTGTTCCGCGTTGTCTGACGATGATGCTTCCTGCGGTAACAAATTGTCCCCCAGTGGCTTTGATGCCTAAGCGCTGAGCGCGGGAGTCGCGTCCGTTACGAGTAGAGCCTTGACCTTTCTTGTGTGCCATATAACTCCTTAAGCTACAATCTCTGTGATTTTCACGCGCGCATAGCGTTGGCGATGGCCGACTTTGCGGCGGACCTGTTTACGTTGTTTATATTTAAAAGCGAAGACTTTAGGTCCTTTCACTTCTTGAACGAGCTCCCCGAGGACCACAGATTTTGTGACATGGGGGTTGCCTATTTTGACGGCGCCGGCATTGTTGATGAAAAGGACGTTTTTAAATTCGACTTTTTCATTGAGTTTTGCATCGAGCAATTCGACATCGATGATATCGCCTTTTTCAACTCGGTATTGCTTTCCGCCAGTTTCGATAATCGCGTACATTTTACCTCCAGAACAAGGAAAAAAAGCATCATAAGGGAGGATAGGCTTGAAAGTCAATACGCATTTGCAACCTGACTAATATAAACAAATTAATTTAATCTCAATTATTTACAATTAACTATTATATTATTATTTTGATTAATAATTATTTTGTGATTATTATAATAATTAAGAGAGGAATGGATGAAACCATTTAATAAACGACTTAACAAGCGTAAAGCTTCTAAAGTGACGTTGAAAACGCATCGCAAAGACGCGCATCCTCCTTTGCATGACCAGGTGAATCAGGCCGCAAACGGCATTACCAGAGTCCGGCCAGAAGATATCAAGATCCATCAACATTATTAATTGAAGGAGAACGCCATGCGACGAAGATCACGAAAACGAAGAAAAATGACCAAAAGGGAAAGAAAAAGCGCCTGGAAAAGCTTTTGGAACCGCTACTTAATGATGTAATTTTTTTCGAAAGAGGCTAAGAGAGTAAAAAATCGCGGCCACAAGGGAAATCGTCGCGCCTGGAGGCCAATTCACTTCATAGGAGATATACATCCCCAAGAATGTAAATA
Organism: Candidatus Rhabdochlamydia sp.; assembly: GCA_030043815.1. Classification (GTDB taxonomy): domain Bacteria; phylum Chlamydiota; class Chlamydiia; order Chlamydiales; family Rhabdochlamydiaceae; genus CAJCIW01. Next base: position 138 of record JASHWX010000197.1, on the reverse strand, counting down.
ACGCTCCGAGCAAAACAGCGATCAGCATCATCCGAGATAGGGATTGCGTCAATGTCCCTGCGATCGCAGCCGGGATTGCGAGCATCGTGATGACGAGGATCGCTCCCACCACTTGAATCAACAGCACCACAGCGATTG
>JASHWX010000196.1 GCA_030043815.1 Candidatus Rhabdochlamydia sp. | reverse complement strand
GACAGCCGACAGGTGCTCAACGGCATTTTGCTGCAGCACGCGAATCAAATGGCGACGTTCATCGGCACGGATGGGAAGCGGCTCGCTAAGATCCATTCCCCTATTGCCCTATCGGATGAACAGGCCGGCTCGTACATCATCCCGCTTAAGGCAGTGGAAGAGATGATCCGCATGCTCGACGTCAAGGAAGAGGATTCGGCCAAGATCACGTTGATGAATGACAAGATCGCCTTAGAGCTGAAATCGACGACGCTGATCAGCAAACTTCTTTCGGGCCAATACCCTGATGTCAGCCGAGTCATCCCTCAAGAAAAGGAGCAAGCGATTGCGCTGCATCGAGAAGAGCTGATTGCGCTGCTTCGCCAAGTCTCATTGTTCACCTCTGAGATCAGCAGTTCGGTGCGCTTTACGTTCACGACCGGCGAACTGCATCTTTCAGCGACCTCGGGAGAAATTGGAGAAGGCAAAGTCAATATGCCGGTCAATTATGCCGGAGAAAAGCTGGAGATTGCCTTTAATCCTGTTTATTTCCTCGATATCTTGCGCCATAGCAAAGATGAAACGGTGAAGTTCAACGTCAGCGATTCGTACAATCCGGGATTGATCACTGATTCGTCGACGGCGCAGTTTGTGATCATGCCGATGCGATTGGAATGATGTTTCTCAAACGGTTAGTCCTTCGCAATTTTCGCAATTATAAGCACGCTGATGCGGTCTTTTCGCCGTCGGTCAATCTCATCCATGGAGATAATGGCCAGGGTAAAACCAACCTGCTTGAGGCGATCCATTTTGTCAGCACAGGCCGCTCTTTTCGGGCGAACAATTTAGGAGATTTGATTCATTTCGGAGAAAGTTTTTTTTATCTTGAAGCGGAATTTCAAAAGGATGGTGTTTCCCAAGAGCTGAAGATCTATTACGATGAGAACACGCGCAGGGTCCAATACAATCAGACGATCTATCCGAGTTTGAACAGCTTGCTCGGCATTCTTCCGTCCGTGCTCCTCTCCCCTGACGATCTCTCCTTGATCACCGGCAACCCAGCCGAGCGGCGCCGCTTCCTCAATATTCATATCGCTCAAGAGGATCCTTTGTATGTGCATCACCTGGGGCGCTATTTTAAAGCGATGAAGCAGCGCAATCATCTCTTGCGGATGAAACGGGAAGATGCGATCGAGGCGTGGGAGCACATGATGGCGCAATCGGCAAGCTACCTGGTGAAAAAGCGGCAGGCGGCCGCCGAGGCTTTCAAAGCCCCTTCTTCCCGCTGGATGCAGATCCTCTCTCATGATAAAGATACGATTTCTGTTCACTATCAATCGTCTCTGTCCGCTCACTTTCAGCAGCTGTGGCAGAAAAATCGCCCTAAAGAGATGCATTTGGGGACGACGCTGCTCGGGCCGCACCGCGACGACCTGGCGATCCACCTGTCAGGAAAGCTAGCTAAGACGTTTTCGAGCGAAGGGCAAAAGCGCTCTTGCATTTCGGCGCTGCGTTTTGCCGAATGGGAACAAATGGCGGAGGCGATTGGACATCCGCCGATCTTGGGGATCGATGATTTCGGCATCCAACTCGACAAGGAGCGGCAATCGCAGCTCAAGGCCCACTTGCCTCAGTTCAAACAGGTCTTTTTAACGTCGCCTCATTCTTTACAAAATGATTTTAAGGCGCACGTCTTGACCATTGAAAAGGGTACATTAAAAGTATGACGCTAAAAAAATATGTCTCGAAACGGAATCTTAAAATCTCCAAAGAGCCCAAAGCGAAGCTGCATCGAAGGAGGAGCAAAGAAAAATTGCGATTTGTCGTGCAAAAGCATGCAGCGCGTCAATTGCATTATGACTTTAGGCTTGAATTGGATGGCGTCTTAAAAAGCTGGGCTGTACCTAAGGGGCCATCGATGAATCCGAAAGATAAACGGCTTGCGATTCAAGTTGAAGACCATCCTTATGATTACAAAGATTTCGAGGGCGTCATCCCCGAAGGATATGGCGCTGGCGTGGTGATTGTTTGGGATGAGGGCGTTTATACAGCAGAAAACCCGCATGAAGGGCTAAAAGTGGGAAAGCTTGACATCTTTCTTCAAGGGAAGAAGTTAAAGGGAGGCTTTCACTTTGTTAAATTAAAAGGAAGGGAAAATCAGTGGCTCCTCATCAAAATGGATGATGAGTTTGCGACAAAATCGGATGTTCTGAAAAAAGACAAGTCGGTCGTTTCGGGCCAGTCCCTCAATGCTTTCATCAAGAAACAAATGAAGGATCTTTTGTAATTAACGCCTCTAACTTTTCATAGTGGCATAGCAAGTGAGGGCATGATGTTTTTGCTATCAGCAATCCTACATTAAATGCATTGCGTGCAGATTCAATGTCATTTACTAAGCGATAGGCGATTGTCAGATTGAAAAATAAAGAGGATCTTGAGGTGGGGCTGATCAGCTTCAAATCGAGCGCTTTTTTAAATATGGCAATGGCGCACTTCAAGTGCTTTTCAGAGAAAGAACGCGTTTCTTCCCGATGGGAAAACAGGTCGCCGATAATGATCCTGACATGGCCAACGCTTAAAGAGGTTTCGGCTTTATGTTCATCGAGGCCGCCGAGTTGGAACAGAATATCAATTGAGTTGATCATGTTCGACAAGAATGCTTGGCTATAATCGTATTTCTGGCAACGAATCAACTCGATGAATGAATTAGCAGCGTATGCGATCAATTCGATCTTCTCATCGTCCTTAAGAGGTGTTGTTTGGAGCATTGATGTAGCAAGGATATGAGAGCGCTCTAAATGGTAAGCGGATTTCATATTTATCCCATGGACAAGGTGTACATAAGAAAGGAGTTTCAATGTGTTAATCTGTATATCGCGTTCTACCAGTGTTTCTAAAATTTGAATGGCGTGATGATGCTGACCTCTACAAGCAAAACCCAAAGCGATTTGATAGAGTAATTCACATTCTTTTTTTATTGGCGAATGGGTTAAATCCACCACATTGGAGTTTGTCAGGCATTTTTCCGTGTGATTTTGGCTAAGCGTTTGTGGTACGGCAGATGCTTTTGTATTTTTTGTATCGCCGCGGAATTGTTCAGGTGTTAGATTGGCCCATTTTAAAGGCCAAAAATTTTCATAAACTTTAAATGACATATTAGCCTCAACATGTGTCAAGTACACTTTTCGATGTGCTTGAGATAGGCAGCGCCGAGCGGGAAGCCCTTAGGATCGATGGGCCGCTCTTGTCTTAAATGGGCAAATTGGTCGATGATCTTCAGGGCAAGTTTCTTGCCCAGCTGAACGCCTTCTTGATCAAAGGAATTGATGTTCCAGATGAATCCTTGAAAGGCGACTTTGTGTTCATA
>JASHWX010000195.1 GCA_030043815.1 Candidatus Rhabdochlamydia sp. | reverse complement strand
TCTTGGCGTCTTGGCGACTTGGCGTCTTTGCGTTGATCTCTCAAATAGTCCGTTACAAGGTGAGTGTCCAATTATAAGCCGAAGGGCATTGAAATACCGCCGGGGATCAACGCAAAGACGCAGGGCCGCTTAAGACGCGAAAGAAAATTGAAACATATAAAATCTTGGCGTCTTTGCGTTGATCTCTCAAATAGTCCGTTACAGGGTGAGTGTCCAATTATAAGCCGAAGGGCATTGAAATACCGCCGGGGAGAGACATGCTGTTCATCGGATCGTCGGCGATTTGCTTATAAGCATCTTCAAGGGCAGCCTTGATGAGGTCTTGAAGGCCCTCTATGTCGTTCGGATCGACGCATTCAGGTTTGATCTTAATTTGAGTAAGTTCCTTTTCGCCGTTGATAATCACAGTGACAAGGCCGTTTCCACTTGTGCCGGTCACCTGTTTATTTTTCATTTCGGCGCGCATCATTTCAAGCTGCTGCTCCATGAGCTTGGCTTGTTTTTTCATCTTCGAATAACCGCTACCCATTAGTTTGACTCCTTTTTGACGACTCCTTCGAGCTCCACCGCAGCAAAGCGGATGAGCGTATCATATCGGCTAGGGTTTTCCGGAGGCGTGGGTGTTTTGTTGTCTTGAGCGCTTGCAGCAGCTTCCCATTGGGTTTTGCTCAAGAGAAGGGAAGCTTGTTGAGAGGCCGGCGGCGGGTCTTCGACGAGAGCGGGGCCGGCATCGATCTTTTCTTTGATTTTATTGACAAGGCTTTCCGCCACATCGTCTTTTGGCATTGCGGGTTTGCTTTCTGTCAGACGTTTGACGAGAGCAGGAAGAGTGATCCGGTGTTTGGAGCGGATGATATGGAGCAGGATCATCTCGAGGCTGACGCGCTTGAAAGGGCTTTTGCTGATCTGCTGCTGCCACTGGATGAGAAAATCGAGGATGTACAGGCATTGCTCTTCCGTATAGGGCGAGGCGGAGGCAGGCACTTTAGAGGGGATGCCGAGTTTGAGCTTGATGAGCGCGCGGTAATGCTCGATCAAATTATCGAGGAAATAAGAGAGGTCTTTGCCGGATGAGAAGATTTCGCCCGCGAGCTCAAAAGCAAAGGCGAAGTTTTGTTCTTCGAACGCTTTGTCGAGCGCAAAGAAAACAGTGCGCGGCATCAGGCCCAATGTTTCAGAGACTTTTGCAGCAGTGATGGGATGCTCGGCGTAGCAGATGATTTGGTCGAAGAGAGATTCGGCGTCGCGGAGCGATCCTTCCGAAAGATCGGCGATGAGAGAAAATACCTCGTCTTCGCATACGACGTTTAAATCGGCCGCGATCCATGCCAATTTTTGCTTGAGCGAGGGAAGCGGAATACGGTTCAAATCGAAGCGCTGGCAGCGGCTAATGATGGTGGGAAGAACTTTATGAGGTTCTGTCGTTGCGAAGAAAAATTTAACATTTGCAGGAGGCTCTTCGAGCGTTTTGAGCAACGCATTGAATGCCTCTTTTGTGAGCATATGCACTTCGTCGATGATGTAAATCTTATATTTACCCGAAGAGGGGGCGTAGCCGATGGTCTCATTGATCTGGCGGATATCGTCGATGCCGCGGTTGGAGGCGCCGTCGATTTCGAGCACGTCGAGCGATCGGCCTGCAATGATGTCCAAGCAGGAAGGGCACGCGTTGCAAGGTTCGAAATCATCAGTGAGCTGGTTGCAATTCAGTGCTTTAGCAAATACACGGGCGAGCGTCGTTTTGCCTGTGCCGCGGCAGCCGCAGAAGAGATAGGCATGGGCCAAACGTTTGAAGCGCAAAGCATTTTTCAATGTGGTGACTATCGCTTCTTGGCCTACCACGCTGGAAAACGTCTGCGGCCGGTATTTCCGGGCGATCACTTGATATGGCTTGTCCACGTTTTACTCCGGGAAAAAATTAATTGTACACGATTCTCCCTATACAAGTCAAGGTATACCCCACTCGCTCAAAAAGTTGGATTTCGACCGAGCGGGGTATTAAGATAAAACTGGAATTCAAACTTGGTCCTAGGCATTATTTTTGACGCTTCAAAATCAAATAAGGCAAAAATCATGCAAGAGCAGCACATTGACGAGAGTCGATCCCTGCTTCAAAAGAAGCGCTGGCGGGAACTTGTCGACGGGAGTCATCTCGCCAAGCGTGCGCTGCTGTTCTTAGTGATGTTAACGGTTCTTACCTGGCTATTGCACTTTTGGGAAGTGAGCATGGATATTATTCTCGAGATTGGGGCCCGTGCTCCCCGTTATGTCATTTCTCAGACCGCTTTTGACTTTTTTGACCGGGATGCGACGCAGAAACTCAAGGCAGAAGCTGTGCGCGATATCGGGCTTATTTGCAAGATCGATGTCGATCAAGTGCGCTCTTTTAGACGCGATTTCGAATATTCCCTCATCGAAGGGCAGAAATGGCGCCAAGAGCTCAAGAGGAGCACCTTCGACGAGGTCTACGCAATATTAGACAAAATCGAGGAGAGCTTGTTTGAAGTGCGCTTCACGGATGAACGGACGTTTAACGAGATGAATGCGCTGGGCTTTTCTACGCAGCATTTAATCGTCATCCCAACGCAATTTCAAGAGGGCGAACTGATGGTCCTGCCGGCGCCTTTGTGGGAACGCATCCATGCGGCTTTGAAGGCCAACTCTCAATTTCATTTGGAGACGATTGATTTCTTGCTGGGCGCCTTTTCTCAGCATACATGGCAGCTCCAAGAAGATTTTTCGTATAAGCGCAGCATTAGACAGCAGGTGCAGAGCCTCATTCCCGACAGGTACACCCATATCGATGCGGGAACCATGATCATCAAAAAAGGGGAAAAGGTCTCTTCCTCTCAAATTGCCATGCTCATTGCCATGAAAAATGCCATGGCCAAAGCGCGCAATCCTTGGACTCCGCTATCGATTCTAGGGAGCGCGCTCATTGCGCTCAGTTTGATCGTCGCGAGCGTCTTTTACCTTCATTTCTTTCACCGCGATGTATTGAAATCTTTACAAAAGTTGACTCTGCTCGTCACAATTTTAGTCTTAAGCATTCTTTTGGCAAAAGGAACAGAGTACATCTTATTGCATGAAGGAAAAAACCTCGTGGAGGTCGTACGATTTCCTATCATCGTCCCTTTTGCGTCGCTTTTGATCTGTGTTCTGATCGGCGGGGAAATCGCGATGTTCTCTTCTTTTTTCCTCTTGATCATTTTTGGCATTACCCTTGCTATCGATTACATCCCTTTCATGCTGATCAATTTGCTTGCCAGCGTGATTACCGTCCTCTTTGCGCGAAAGCTGCATAAGCGAAAACATGTGTTTGCCGTTTTTGCAAAGGTGTGGCTATGCATCCTTCCTTTCATCGTCGCCTACAATTTGTACGGCGGTACGCTGTTCAGCTTTAATTTTGTCAGCGACCTGCTCAGCAGTTTTCTTTTTCTCTTCGGAACGACGATCGTCTGTACGGGATTGCTGCCTGTCTTTGAATCGCTTTTCCAAGTCATGACAGACATGACGCTGATGGAGTACATGGACCCCGACCATGAACTGCTGCGCAGATTGAGCTTAGAAGCCCCTGGAACTTATCAGCACTGCCTT
>JASHWX010000002.1 GCA_030043815.1 Candidatus Rhabdochlamydia sp. | reverse complement strand
CCAATCGCGATTACCCTTACTGGGAAATAGGGCGGTTCGATGGCAGGCGCCCCTTTGCTGAAAACCTTTACGTCTTCTGCAAGGAAAGGCTGAGATTGCAAATCGTCACCCCTTCCAACGGGATTATTGTCCCTGAGCTCAATCCTGTTAACGATCGGATTGTCTTCCATCCGACGAGTTCGCGTGCAGGCAAGAATTGGCCTCCTGAGAAATACCTCCAGCTGGCCCATGCATTGAATCGGGAGGGGTACACTTCTGCATTCATACTTACGGAAGAGGAGCGGAAAGGTTGGGACCTCACAGGAATCGAGGCCCCGCATTTCGGCAATTTGAGCGACATGGCAAGGTTCGTCGGAGAATCAGGTTTCATGATCGGCAATGATTCAGGGATCGGCCATTTGGCCTCCGCATTGAAGATCCCTACGATCACGATCTGCCGCAGCGCGCAAGCCTCCCGCTTTTGGCGCCCGGCATGGTCTTTAGGCGCCGTGATCACGCCATCGGCATGGATCCCAAATCTCAAAGGGTTGCGCCTACGCGACCAGCATTGGAAAAAATGGATCTCAGTGGGCAGGGTGCTCAGAGAGTTTCATCAGATTTCTCAAGTTTAATCTTCAATCAATGAAGAAATCTTGCGGCATCGTAAAAGACGCCCACGTTTGATTGTAAATCCTAATCGATCTGACAGCTCTTCACAATCAATCATTTCTTCTGGGTGTCCATTTGAGACGTTATAATTCTCTCTTAAATAAACGACTGTAGGATCTTCACAATTTAGAATTACAACATGAGAGATTTTTAAAATTTCATTTCCAGTAAGTATTTCTTGGATACTGGAGCAAACGGTTTGAAGGGATTCGAGATTATACGCATGTAACCAAGATGCTGAAACGATCAAGTCCCATAACTCCAGAGGATTGTCCCTTTGAAAAAGAGCAAAAAGGACAATTTCCCCATGCTCATTTTCGAGCTGATTAAGAGAAGCCCTCAATTTTTCTAAAAATTCTTTCATAGATCCTTGTCGCTCTAGCGTCTGTAACTGTGTTTCCACGGTACCTTCTCAAAAAAGAAAAATGAATATATCAATATTTCAATATTAGATCTACTCACTCTTTCTAGAGAGTTTGGCGAACTTGGCCACGAGCGAACGGGTCGTCTTGGCTTGAGGGAAGAACACATCGTAGGTGAGACCAAGAGAAGTTTGGTAGCTTTTTTGCACGACGCCAGGGCCAAAGTCTTTGTGATAGACTTGGTCTCCCGGTTCGTAATGCCCTTCTGATTCTCCAATCTCTCTTGTTTCATCGGAGAAAAACTCGTCGGGGATTTCTTTGATGAAGCGGCTTGGGCGCATTAAGCGAGGCATTCCCCAGAGGTAGCGGAAGCGGGAAGCGGTGAGGAAGAGATATTCTTTGGCCCGTGTCATGCCGACATAGCAGAGGCGGCGCTCTTCTTCGAGCGCTTCGGGGTCTTCAAGTGCGTTGGCATGGGGAAAGAGCTCTTCTTCCATTCCCACAAGGAAGACGGCGGTGAACTCAAGCCCTTTGCCGTTGTGCAAAGTCATCATCTTCACATGTTCTCCGGAGGGATCTTTCTCATCAGCGCTCGATTTTAACGTGAGCTCTTCCAAGAAGGCCGCTAAACTAGGCTGCTCCACTTCCTCTTCCCATTCGGCGGCTTTGGAGACGAGCTCTTCGATGTTGTCGCGCCGCTCTTCATAACTTTCTGGATCTTCCCGCAAGTACTCGAGATAGCGGGAGCGCTCGATGGCCTCTGAGATGAGCTCATGCAAGGGACGGCCTGTCATTTCTCGAAGGGAGGCGATGACTTTGACGTATTCTTTCAGACCTTCGATCTGCTTTGAAGAGAGTTTAAATTGCGCCCGTCCCTCTACGATTGCAGCGCAAGCATCAAAGATGTTTTGCTGGCGGCCATCGGCAAACTCCCGCAGCTTTTCGAGCGTCGCTTCGCCAAGCCCGCGCTTAGGGATATTGATCGTCCGCACAAACGCGAGAAAATCAGTTCCCGAGAGGACGATGCGAAGTAAAGCCAGGACGTCCTTGATCTCGCGCCGCTGATAAAATGAAAGGCCTCCCACGATGACATAGGGGACCCTTTCTTTGAGTAGATGGTCTTCAAAGATGCGCGATTGAAAGTTTGTACGATAAAAGATCACGCAATCGTTCAGCGAGACGTTTTTTCGGCGGTGGAGAGTGTAAAGCTCTTTGACGACAAAGTCGGCTTCGGCGTGGTCGTTTTCTCCCACGTAAAGGCCGATCTTTTCCCCTTCGCCGCGCTGGCTCCAGAGATTTTTTTCGTAGCGGCTTTGATTGTGGCGGATGAGAGCATTGGCTGCCTCCAGAATATTGCTCCGGCTGCGGTAATTCTGCTCGAGGGGAATGACCTTGGCGCCGGGAAAATCCCTTTCAAAGTTCAATATGTTGTGGATATTGGCCCCTCGCCAAGAATAAATCGATTGGTCCGGGTCGCCGACAGCAAAGACATTGCGATGCTGTTCAGCGAGCAATTTGGTCAACATGTATTGAGCCGCATTCGTATCTTGGTATTCATCGATTAAAATGAACGACCAGCGTTTTTGGTATTGCTCGAGGATTTCGGGGCGGCCTTCGAAAAGCTTCACTGTGAGAAAGAGCAAATCGTCGAAATCAAGTGCGTTATAGTGTTTTAATTTTTGATTGTAGAGGGAGTAGATATCCTGCAGAGGTTTTTCCTCGACCTTTTCGGGATCGATGAGGGCATTTTTAGCCTGCGAGATCTGTGAGCGGACGCTGCGGATCTCCCCTTTTTCTTCTTTTGAAGCAAAGCATTCCTTGAGCACCTTTTCGCTGTCTTCTTCATCGTAAATGGTGAAGTCGCGGCTGTAGCCAAGCGTTGCAATCGATTCCCTTAAAATGCGCGCACACAGGCTATGGAAAGTGCATGTCAGCACCGATTGATGTGTCAAATGCAGAATCCGATGGCGCATCTCATCGGCGGCTTTATTCGTAAAGGTCACAGCGAGAATTTCGCTTGAGGGGACCCCCAGCTCAAGCAAATGGGCAACGCGCTGCGTCACGATCCGCGTTTTGCCGGAGCCTGCGCCAGCCAAGACGAGCAGAGGCCCTTCGACATGCTCGACAGCCACTTGTTGCTGAGGATTTAAATTTTCCATAAGAAAATTATACCAGATTTTCAAGATCCAGGCAAATTTTCTGGAAGAATAATTACTTCTTTTTACGGGATTTTTTGAAGAAGAGAATTTTAATCAGGAATGTAGCGATCATTTTTTCCTTGTTAGAAGTCAAACTGCATGGAAGCGCTAGCTCCTTGATACCCCAGGTTTCCTCCGAGAGGATTGAAGTTTTCAAAGGTCGAACTGCCGTTGTTGACTTGGATGAACATATTTTGATTGAAGTAGAGGTGGTATTCATAGCCTGCTCTGATCGTTAGGGCAAATGATTCGTCGCAGAATGTGTCTCGGTATTGAAAGCCCATGCCGATGTCGAAGATCGGCCTTCCCGCGTTGGTCTTGTTGCTTGCCGTCCAGATCGTCGAGCCGCTGAGAGTGCCTTTTTCATGAACATTGAAATTGCCGAAAATGACCGAGATGTCTGAATCGCCATAGATGCTAAATCCATTGCCTAGCCACCAGTTAGTATCTAGGCCGGCAGCAAATCCAAAGCCCCAAAAACGGCTCCTAAGCTTAGCGAACTCATCAATTGAGTTCCCGTACTCGACATGATATTTTTGATGAATCCACGTGTAGCGCAATCCCACAAAAGGCCGTGTTGTTAAGAAATTGCCGACGTAGAACTCGCGTCCCAAATCCAGGTCGATCTGGTTGAGAAGGGAATGGCCGTGGGCTTTCGCTTCGTTGAATGTTCCAAGAGGCTCTGCATTCGCCGCGGTCGTCCAGAATTCTTGGATGGCTGTGCTGGAAGTGCCATGGGTACGATTATGAGTTTCATTGCGGATGCGTGTCCAGTAAATATCGATGTCCCAGCCATCGCGAGATGAATTGCCTCCAAGGCCGACTCTGAATCCCCAGTCCCAATTAAAATCAATGGTGTTGAGCTTGCGGCGGTTATCGGTTGCTTTCACTTGCGTGGCGTAAGGGAGGTTTTCTTCAGAAGCTTGCCAGAACAATGCTTCGCCAAAAAGCCAGAAGTCGTATCCATTTTTGATAAAGGGGCGGGCGGGGGTGTTCGTTGTTTTCTTTTTTCTCGGACGCGTCATGGCGCCGCTTTGCTGCATTTGACCTTGGTTGTATGAATTCATTTGGTCGTCATTGTCATTGTTTTGAACGACCGCCTTTTTCTTGGCTGTGCGTTGCTGTTCGCCTTGAGAAATTTGCTTGCGGCTGGCCCGGATTTGCGCTCTAGGGGATTTTTTCACTGAAGGACGTCCATGGCTTTTTGGGCTTGAATGCGCAGGAGCATCTACGGAATAAGAACGCTCGGGTTTAACAGGCGGACGCTGCGCTTTCCGTCGTTCGCTGGGCAGAGCAGGCTTTGGCGCCTCAAGTTGTACAGGAGGTGCCGAACGTTGGGGAGGCTCCTGATTTTCCTGGTTATAATGAGTATCCGGCTCTATGAGCGATGAAAAGCCATTGTTGTCATCTTCTACTTGGGCGGTGGAAGAATCTGAATACGGCTGTTCTTCGAAATACATCTCTTCGTTGAGTTCGCTAAAGGCGGTGATGTCATCGGATTCAAAAGTGATGTCCTCGCTGAATCCGTGATTGAGCAAAATTAATGATAATGGAAGCAAACAAAGCTTGTTCATCGTAACCACCTTTAGGGTTATTTCTTTTCTAATTCGCACATTAACTTATTATCCTATTTATTTAAAATAATTTTTACTATGCTAGAGGTTTCCGCTCTTCCCCTTCCCTCAATCCAAGATTTCCATAACGGTGGTAATCGATACTAAAAGCAATCTCGCGTAAATAATGGAGGAGTTCAAAGCGCCCATTGGAGAGGACGGGTGCGGCATCCAGAAAACACCCCGATTCGCTCGCAGCCATTTTCAATGCATCAGAGACGGGACTGATCAAGCGGACGCGCTTCAAAGCCCCTCCTTTGATCCTTTTATTGAATTCCTCATCGGTCTCTTCGACAAAGTGGAAGAGTCCCCGCAAATGGTCTCGAAGGGTGTGCCCTTTCATCCAACTCACCTCCATCGGGGTGCCTGAGCTGAGAGCTGCCGCCAGCACGCGCAATATTTCGAGCGGAGCATCCTCTTTTTGAATTCTGAAGCCGAGCTTTTTATGGGGCCGATAGCGCAAGATATTGTCTTGACCGATGATCTTTGAAGGATCGTGATCTTCGGAGAAGCGCTTTGCCCAGAATGCATAACTTCCCGTGCTCGCGTACCAAATTCCCAGTTCTTCTGGCGAAAGAGAGAATTTTTGCAAAACGGATGTGAGGTTGTTGACCTCGATAGAAACCGGAAGCTTTTCTTGCGGGAGCGAAACCTCGCGCGGCCTTGCAAATTGCATCACATAGTTCGGGCCGCCGGCTTTTGCGCCTGGGCCAAAGTGGCTGGCTTTTGTGCCTCCAAACGGCTGGCGGCGGACGATCGCCCCGGTCGTTCCTCGGTTGATGTAGCAATTGCCCGCTTCGATCTTCTCCATCCAGATTTTCTTTTCCCGATCATCCAAACTTTGCAATCCCGATGTGAGCCCATATGCCGTGGCATTGGCAAGTTCGATCGCGTGTTCCAAATTCTTGGCCCGCATCACGGCAAGCACAGGTCCGAATAACTCGGTCTGGTGCATGAAGCTTCCAGGCTTTACGCCTAATTTGACTCCAGGCGACCACAAGTTGGGATTTTTAGGGTCTTGCTTAGGTTTAACTAGCCATTCTTCGCCGGAATCTAAATGGTTCTGCCCTTTTTTCAGCGCTTCTCCAGGCTCTCGGATCAGCGGGGTGACTTTGTTCGAGAGTTCCCAGCAAGGGCCCACTTTTAAACTTTCTACGGCGTCTTTGAGCATATCGCGGAAATGCAGGTCATCGTAGACTTCTGCTTCGAGGATCGCCAAGCTGCACGCGCTGCACTTTTGGCCCGAATGCCCAAAAGCGGAGTGCACCATGTCTTTGATCGCAAGGTCGCGGTCGGCAAGCGCCGTTACGATCATCGCATTTTTACCACCTGTTTCCGCTGCAAGGTCCAGGCCGGGCCTTAATCGCATGAACAAGCGAGCAGTCGCCGTCGCTCCCGTGAGAATGATGCAATTGACACGCTCATCGGCGATGAGCTTGCTCCCGACCGGCTCATCTTCGCAGTTGATGAACTGCAGCACTTCTCTTGGGATGCCTGCTTCCCAGAAGGCTTTGACGAGCTCCCATCCGCTTAAGACAGATTCTGGAGCAGGTTTGAACAGCACGCAGTTGCCGGTCACGAGCGCCGCCAAAATGCCGCCAGCAGGAATCGAGACAGGGAAGTTCCATGGCGGGGTGACGAGGATAGTGCCTTTTGGCGACCACTCGATATCTTTGCAAGCATCCATCTTCTTCATGCTGCGCAAGTAATACTCCGCAAAGTCGATCGCTTCGGAAACTTCTGGGTCGCCTTCTAGGATCGTCTTGCCGCCGTCTGCCATCATGACGCCGATGAGATCGCCCCTTTTCTCGCGCATCTTTTGCGCCGCTTTGGACAGCAGTTTGCATCGCTCTTCGATGCTCGTTTTGCCCCATTTCATTTCATTTTCTTTAGCTATTTTTAGAGCTTCATCGATTTGATCCCAATCCGCCAGGGAATAGCGGTATAAGACTTTTTTGGGATCTGCTGGGTCTGATCCCGTCCCTTCCTTATGCGTCTTCGCGATCTCTTTGCCAGCGATGACAAGCGGAATTTTATCGAGTTCGATGTCCTTCCATTTTTTGGCGATGCTGCGGGCCCATGCGCGGTTTTGCTCGAGTGAAAAATCGGTGTCCGCCTCGTTTTCAAACCGGGAATATAAAGGAAGATGGACGGGCGGCGCAATGCGATCCTGTGTGCGGCGCGGCTTCGTATAGACCGTATTCATCTCGCGGCAAGCATTGGAAAAGAGAAGCACTTGCTCTTCCCATTCGGAAGACCCGACTTTCAGTCCAAACGTCACGCGCAAAAAGTTGTCCGGACCCGTATTTTCATCCAGACGACGGATCAAATAAGCGATCGCGCTTTGAAAATCCTCTTTTGTCGCTACCGGGCAATAAAGAAGGATGTCTTTGGTCAAGCGCTGAACGACGCGGCGGATGTGATCGGCCATCCCTTCGAGCATTTCAAAATTGACCTCCTTTTCGACCCCTTTTTCCGATCGCAAAATCATCCCATAGGCTATGTCGAACAAGTTGTGGCTGGCGACGCCGAGATGCACGGCTTTTGCATGCTCCCGCTCGCAGCCATAGGTCACCATTTTTTTGTAGTTCGCATCGACATCCGATTTTTTGGTGTACGGCGCTTGAGGCCAGTCGCGCAAGCTCGCTTCGAACTGCTCCATAGCGAGGTTAGCCCCTTTGACGATCCTGATCTTGATCGGAGCGCCTCCCCGCTTCACTCGCTCCATGGCCCATTCGGTCAGCTCTTTTTGAATGTCATGGGAATCGGGAAGGTAGGCTTGCAAGACAATCCCTGCAGAAAAGGGGTGGAATTCCGCTTCGCTTAAGATCTTTTTAAACAGCTCCTTTGTCAAATGAAGATCGCGGTATTCTTCCATGTCGAGGTTGACGAATTTAGTCACCTTCGATCCATCCGCCCGAGTGAACGTGTGCTTCATCGCCACGCGATAAAGCTCGCGCAGCCGCTCTGCCAATGCCTCTAAGGATTTTTCCCATCCCAATAAATGGATTTGGCTGTAGATCGTCGAGATTTTAATCGAGACGTATTCGATGTCAGGTTGCTTCAGATCGTTCAAATAGACGTTCAGCCGGTGCTTGGCTTCCGATTCTCCTAAAATCGCTTCGCCCAGGTGATTGAGATTGAGCCGTACACCCTCGAGACGGCGGGCTGCCATGTGTTTTTTGAGCGCTTGCTTTTCTCCAGGAAGGATCACGCGCGATGTCGCCTGTCTCAAAGTGAATGTCGCCATCGGAACAAAGACATTGGCCATTGCGCGGCCGAGCCTTTGAAAAGCAGCGAGCGATGAACGTTTCGGCAAGCTCAAGTAGCTCGGAATCCCGAATTGATTGAGCAAGTACACCAGTTGATCGGCAACGCGCGACGCCCTTTTGCTGCGGAAACATTGATCCGTCATGCTCGTCGTGAACGCTTTGCCCTTCGGATCGCGCATCATGCGGGACAATTCCGCCTGCATCTGTTTTTCTACCCATGTCATCGTCCGATTGGCTTCTTTAAGCATGTTTGCAGCGAGCTGGACAGAAAACCTTTCCCGTTGATCGATCGTCAACTGCTTCCCATGGCAAGAGGAAACGATTTGCATCGCCTCATTGAGATAGGATGATTCCGGCTCTTTGACAGTCATGGCTTATCTCCTTTCTTCCTTACTAACATAAACAACGCCACCTTGACAAATTTTTTCTTTAATTACCTTTGTGCCATAGTGGCATTATGAAAACGTTCATTCTCGCCCTCGTTCTGTGTTATCGCGCTCTGTCGGCCCAAATTGAACTTGGCGTCGATGTCTATTTCAAAGAAGACCACTACTTAGAATTGAAAGGAAAGCGCGTCGGCCTTGTCACTAATCAAACCGGCGTCGACAGCGCACTTCATTCCACCATCGATCTTTTTTTAAACCATGGCATCAAGCTCGCCGCGCTGTTTGCTCCAGAACACGGCCTGACCGGCCAGTCTTACGCCTTCGAAGAAATCAAAGACAAAAAAACACCTCACGGCATCCCCGTCTACAGCCTGCATGGAAAGACGCGCCGCCCCACGCAGCAAATGCTTAAAAACATCGATGCGATCGTCTACGACATTCAAGATGTCGGCTCCCGCTCTTACACCTATACGACTACGCTTTGTTATGTCATGGAAGAAGCAGCGAAAAAAGGGATTCCCGTCATCGTCCTCGACCGCCCAAATCCGATCAACGGCCTCATCGTCGACGGCCCGATGCTCGAACAGCGCTGGAGATCCTACATCGGCTATCTCAACGTGCCGTATTGCCATGGAATGACAATCGGCGAACTGGCCCAGTTCTTCAATGATAAATATCAGATCGGGTGCAAATTGAAAGTCGTTCTCATGAAAGGCTGGAACCGCGCCATGAGTTTTGCAGACACCGGACTGACATGGATTCCGACCAGCCCTTACATTCCCGAGTCGGACACCCCGCTATTTTACGCATCCACTGGAATCTTGGGCGAGCTATCTCTTGTCAACATCGGCATCGGTTACACCCTGCCCTTCAAGGTGGTCGGCGCACCCTGGATCAAAGCGTACGAGCTCGCCGAGCAGCTCAACTGCCAAAAGCTGCCCGGCGTTAAATTTGTGCCCTATCACTACCGCCCATTTTATGGGCCCTATAAAGGCAAAGATTGCGAGGGCGTCATGATCACTGTCACCGATCCGAAGAAATACCGCCCCGTCACCTCCCAGTACATGATCCTCGGCATTTTAAAAAATCTTTACCCTAAGCATGTGCTGGCCGCCGTCAATGCCCTCGAGCCCGGTAAAAAAGATTTATTTTGCAAGGCCAACGGCAATGCCCACATGCTTCAACTCCTTCGGGAAGAAAAGCATGTCGCTTGGAAAATGATCCTCTTCCAGAAAGAAGAAAGGGAGCAATTCATCCAAGAACGCAAAAAATATCTCCTATACTAATTTAGCACTCCGCTGCACTCTTTGCTAATGCATTGACATTAATCGATTTCTTTCGTATTCTCCTATCTTCAAACAACTATCAGCATAGGAGATTTCACCATGCCAGTCATGCAACACATCAAACCGCTCGGCGATCGGATTTTGATCAAACGCTCAGAGATGAAAATGACCAAGGGAGGCATTCTTCTTCCCGAAACAGCTCAAGAAAAACCGCGTCAAGGGGAAGTCGTCGCTATCGGCCCGGGCAAAATGGACGATAAAGGCAATTTGAAGCCAATGCACGTGCGCGTTGGAGACCATGTTCTTTTCTCTTCCTTTGCCGGAACAGAAGTGAAGACAGAAGACGATCAGGCAGAATATCTGATCATGTCAGAAGAAGATATCCTCGGAATCATGGAGAAATAGACTATGGCAAAAATGCTGCAATTCAATGAAGAAGCCTTGAAATCCATTCTCAAGGGCGTCAAGACACTTGCTAAGGCAGTGATCGTCACATTAGGGCCCAAAGGGCGCAATGTTGTCATCAACAAGGGATTCGGAACCCCTCTTTCCACAAAGGACGGAGTCACTGTCGCCAAAGAAATCGCCTTGAAAGACAAGTTTGAAAACATGGGCGCACAACTCGTTAAAGAAGCTTCCTCCAAAACTTCCGATGTCGCAGGGGATGGAACGACGACGGCGATCGTCCTTGCTGAAGCCATTTATAGCGTCGGCGTCAAAAACGTCATCGCAGGCGCCAACCCGATGAGCGTCAAACGCGGGATCGAAAAATCGATTGAAAAGATGAACGAGGCCCTCGACAAGCTCGCCACAAAAATCAGCAAGCCGGAAGAAGTAAAACAGATCGCGACGATTTCCGCGAATAACGATCCTGAGATCGGCGGCATCATCGCTCAAGCGATGGAAAAAGTCGGCAAAGACGGCACCATCACCATCGCCGAAGCCAAAGGGATCGATACCACGCTCGATGTCGTGGAAGGAATGCAATTTGATAAAGGGTATCTTTCTCCTTATTTCATCACCAATGCAGAAAAGATGTCCGTCGAGTACGACAATGCCTATATCCTTATCACAGATAAAAAGATTTCCAATGCCCGCGACCTCATCCCGATTTTGGAAAAAGCGATGGAAAAGGGCCAACGCCCCTTCCTCATCATCGCTGAAGATGTCGATGGGGAAGCGCTTTCCACTCTCGTCGTCAATAAACTCAAAGCCGGCCTGCCCCTTTGCGCTGTGAAAGCCCCTGCATTCGGCGACCGCCGCAAAGCCATGCTCGAAGATATCGCAATCCTCACAGGCGGCACAGTCGTCACTGAAGATGTAGGATTGCGCCTCGAAGACATCGACCTCGATGTTCTCGGCAAAGCTAAAAAAATCAAAATCTCAAAAGAAGAGACCACGATCGTCGACGGCGCAGGAAACGCGAAACATATTCAAAACCGCATCGCCCAGATCCGCGCGGAAATCGCCAACTGCACCTCCGACTACGACCGTGAAAAACTCGAAGAGAGGCTCGCTAAGCTTGCCGGCGGCGTCGCAGTCATCAATGTCGGCGCAGCGACAGAAGCTGAACTCAAAGAGAAAAAAGCCCGCGTCGAAGATGCCCTGCACGCGACCCGCGCAGCTGTTGCGGAAGGGATCGTCCCCGGCGGCGGCGTAGCTCTTCTTCGCGCAGTTAAATGTTTGGACAAGCTCAAATTGGAAGGCGATGAACAAATCGGCGTCGAGATCATCCGCGAAGCCGCTTACTCTCCTGCGATTGCCATTGCCAATAACTGCGGCATGCAAGGGAACATGATTGCTGAAAAGATCTTTGAAAAAGAAGGCGCCTACGGCTTCAACGGCCTTACCGGCATTTTCGGCGATCTCATTAAGGAAGGCGTCATCGATCCTGTCCTCGTCACCAAGAGCGCACTCACCAATGCGGCATCGGTAGCCGGCTTGCTCATCACCATTGCTGCCATGATCACTGAAAAGCCAAAGCCTAAGTCTAAAGCAGCAATGCCGATGGATGGAATGGGTGGCATGGGAGGAATGGGAATGGGCGGTATGGGCGGAATGGATATGATGTAATGGGAAGTCGACTCTCTGCCCCGATCTTTAGGGCAGAGAGTCTTCTTTAGATTTTATCTCACTTCGACGGTCAAACCCATTTGCCGCATTCGCGCTCTTAAATTTGCGCCCACATCAACTGTAGATTTAATTGCTTGATTGTAGCGGTCGATTTCATGAGCTTCGACTAGAATTTGTTTTACGACAGGAAACCCGCCGCTTTGCACTTTCTTTAAAGCGACCAAGTAAGTCTTGTTGAGGGAAGGATAATAAATAGATTTTACATAATTCCCTTGCATACTTCGGTCAGTATCAGTCACACCCGATTCCGTTTCAATTTTCTGAACTCTTTTTTTATCGTCGTCTAGAAAGTCTTTGAACTGTGTGACTTCTATCACTTGAGCCCGTCCACTGATTGCCTTAACGACAGGTGCTTGAACATTTTTGGCCTGAGAATGAATCACCGGTTTCTTAGAAACGGGTTTTTGAGAAATATCATTAATCTTTATATTTTGATCAATAGCTTTTATTGTCATATTATTACCTCTGTTATTATATCTATAATTATATCATGTTTTTAATTAAATTAAAATAGATCGTAAATTAAATATTTAGTATGTTAATTATCAATAACTTAAATAAAACACCCTTTTGGGCTAAATGCCCAAAAGGGTGCGGTTTTTTGGAGGGGACTTGTTTAAAGGCTGCTTTCGAATCGGCGATGGTTGCGCTGATCGAGCAGACCTTCTAAAATTCTTGTCTTCTCTTTGCTTTGAAGCATAGGGAAGTTTGCTTGAAGCTCAAGCCATTTTTGTGCTTCATGCGGGTTTTTCATCACCTGGAATAGCAAATAATACTGCCGATGATCAAAAGTCAGATGCCCGCTGGTCAATCCTTTCCAAAGCTCTTTATATTGCCCTGCATGGGATGGAAAAAGCAGTTTAAGCGCATCTTGGCGCGCTTTAAAATACTTGGGCAGCTCATCTAAAATTTTTTGATTATGCTCGATGAGCTTTTCCATTCGGATTTTGGCGATATTCAACAATTCTCCTGAAGAAATTTGTTTGCTATTAAGGGCATCTTCATGCTCTTTGAATACAGTTTCGATATTTTCCTTTCCTAAGTATTCGATCGTTCTGTTGGGAAGGAATATGCTCGAATTTTGAGTTTTGAAAACTTCTTGCATCCCTAAAGAAGCGTAATAATCTTCTTTGGCCTTCTCGGGTGGCGAAAACTCAGAGAGCTGTTTAATGGCGCGCTGAAGCAATTCGGAGGTTGTTGGCGTTGCATACTTTTTTTTCAATTCTTCGAGATTCTCAATCCCTGTTTGCATTTGAGAACGATCGATCTCATCGAAAAATCCATTTTCGAAGCCGTTTTCAATGAAATCAACAAGATTGCGGCAAAGAGCAACTTTATCAAAATGATCATTGCCAGCGAGAGACTTTAACCAGATGACAAACCTCTCCCAAATCGTATTAGGGCAAGAATCGAGAAGCTTCCCATACAATTGATTGTCGAGGTCAATATTTTGACAAAGGATGACCTCTTTAAATTGGTTGACTGGAATTTCCATATTATTGTCCCCCTTACTTAATCAAGCCCAAGGCTCTTGCGTGCTGCAAAAACATCGAGTCGTCATAGCGTTTTCCTGTACGTCGGATTTCGTGAATCGCAGACGTTACAACCTCTGCTTTGACGAGGACGCGTTGCAAATGGGGGATTCCACCTTGTATTTCTTTACGGATCGTCACAGAGCGCCATTCACCGTTGCTTTGAATAAAGTGGCCAAAATCGGGACAAGAGCGAATATCTGCTTCAGTCACACCCGATTGCTTAGCGATCTGTTCCATTCTTGCGCGATTGGCAATCATGCTTTTTTGCACAGAGTGCAGCTCTTGCACAGACCGGGTATCTGTCCCTGTAGCATTTCTCAGAGCTTCAATAGCTGTATATTGAGAATTGCCCTTCAAAATTTTGACATGGGCAGGCTCTTTTTGTTCAACAGGTGCTGCCGCAAGAGGCGTTATAGGAGGGGGGGGAGTTGCAACTGTCGCTCCAGGACTAATTTTACGGGTCTCTACGTGAACGGATTGAGGAGTGAGTGAATTTAAAATTTGATTGATGATTTGAGTGCACTTGTCCCCTTTGGATGAAGATTTTGCAAATTTAATTTGCATGTTCTTCAAATTAATTTTTGCATACCTTTCTTGTTCGGCATTTAATTTATTTCCTTTGAGAGCTCGTTCAATGTTTTCACAAATTTTCACGCTATCGAGCTCATTGCGATGAACCACGCGTGAAAATAAATTAAATCGTGAAATTGTATCCAAGTTTTCAGTAATAACATTGGATTCAATTTTTAAATCTTGAGATAAAAATCTTCCTAATTTAGTTGTCATATTTATTTCTCTTTTTTATTAAGTTATTAAACCTACATTGCAATTCTGACATAATTGCAATTGTATTGCAACAAAAGAGAAAATTACGAACGTATTAAAATATAAACGCGCACCATTCTTCTTCTGCGTGCGCTTCTTTTAATTGCCAACTCCACTGCTGAGTCTGTTTAAGGTAAGAGGCTTTTTGAGAATGAAGAATTCCTGAAGTAATGATTGTTGCAGGGCAATGATGAAGGATTTGATTGCTGCCCCATGCATTTTTTTGTTCATTAAAAATCATATTTATCACAATGACATAGGGACCTGGCGGCAAATCATCGAATGACTTTGCGAAATGAATTTTTTGTTCCACATGATTGAGAGAAGCATTTTCTTGAGCGTGTCTAATCGCCTCGGGATCGATATCGATGCCGATCGCCTCTTTCGCGCCCAGAAGAACGGCTGCGATCGATAAAATCCCACTGCCGCAACCGATGTCAATCACAGTTTGATTTTTGACGCGAGGCGCCATGAGCGAAAGCACAAGGCGAGTTGTTGGATGCGATAAATCTCCAAATCCCCCTCCTGGTTTCAAAAGAAGTGTGGAGCCATTTGCAAGCAGAATATGGGATAAACCATCGTAAAAATTCGGCGCAAATAAAGCCCATTGAGATTCCCAATCAATTTGATCCATGGGTTTTAGTTTAACACATTCCTTGCAGAAAATCATCAAAATCAGGATGATTATTCCCCTATGCACTGGTAGCTCAGCTGGATAGAGTACCCGGCTACGAACCGGGTGGTCAGAGGTTCGAATCCTCTCCGGTGCGATGTTATACCCCGCCCGCTCAAAAAGTTGGAATTTCGACCGCGCCAAAGCCCTGGGGTTGAACGATCGTAAAGCTAGCTGTATTAATTTAATACAGCGCGCTTTACGATCGTTCAACCGCAGGAGCTTTCGCGTGGGTCCAAATTTCAACTTTTTGAGCGGGCGGGGTATATTAGAAATTTTCCCTTCAGGGCCTATCGAAACCAATGCTTATCTGGTCGCGTGTCCGGTGACGAAGAAGGCCGCGGTGATCGACGCGCCATTTGAGAGCTCAGAATGGGCCATAGGACGCAGTAGGGAACTCTCGCTCATCATTGAGAAGATCCTCCTCATCCATTCCCATTGGGATCATATCGGGGATGCGGCGGAGTTGAAAGAGGCAACAGGCGCTGAGCTGTATATCCACCCGGATGATGCGGCAAACTTAGAACATCCCGGGTCCGACAAGCTTCCGCTTATGTATCCGGTAAAAGGAGTCAAGGCAGACCATCTTCTCGTCGATGGACAGACTTTGCAGATCGGCGCATTGACAGTGCAAGTCATCTGTACCCCGGGCCATTCCGCAGGGAGCGTGTGTTATTATTTGCCCAAGGAGAAAATTTTATTCTCTGGGGATACGCTCTTTAAAGGGACGATCGGCAACC
>JASHWX010000194.1 GCA_030043815.1 Candidatus Rhabdochlamydia sp. | reverse complement strand
CAAGCCGCTTGAGCGACGATTCAATCTCTTTCAAGATCGTTTTTTTTCTCGAATCGCGATAGACGTTCTGTTCATTTTTCCAGCTAAGGCCCACCTTAGTCGCGATGATGATTTTCTCTCTTTTCCCATATTGCTTAATCGCCTTGCCGACAATTTCCTCTGAACGTCCGAAGCCATAAACCGGGGCAGTATCGATCAAATTGATTCCGCGGTCCCAAGCGCTATGGATGGCCGCAATGGCTGAGGCGACATCAGTCCCGCCCCACATCCATCCTCCAATGGCCCAGGTCCCTAGACCGATTCTAGAAATTTTTTGCTGAAGGTGGGGGATGTGAGTGTATTCCATAAATACCATCTTTTTAACAAGAAATAGAAAATGGTCGAGATTTAAATCAAGTTTAAGGAACTCTGAAAAGGGCACCTTTTTCTTTTTTAAGTCGATCGATGACGGTCCCCAAGAAATCGTAGAAATAGGGAAGTTCTCGTTTTCCCCATACTTCTGGCGCCTCAGTATTAGGGCCATTTACAACTGCGTGCAGTTTCTTGTAAAACTGAGAAAGTTCCCATTCAGTTTTGATACCCGCTTCCTCGTTGAGTAGCTTAAGGCAGAGCTCATGAGTAGCTTTATAGAGAGCAACGGAGAATCGCTTCATATCATCAAAACGGTGCTCCTTTCCCCATTCAGTCGCATCGCTTGGGCCATTCCCTAACATAAAGACATGCTGGTCGATGAGATCTTGATGTTCTTTGGATAGGGAATTCAACTGAGGCTGCATCGATTCAATCCATTCCTCTTTCTTATCTGCATCCTCTACAGCAAAATGAGCATCGTACTGCAATTGCACGAATACAGAAGGATTGAACTGCCATTTTAAAAATTCCAAAGCATTATGCGCGCATAGGAAATGACGTTTTTCATTGTCATTCAATTCGCATGATTCTCCTAGCTCTTGATATTCTGCGTACAATTTTATAAATCTATTAAAAGCTGTTTTTGCCTTGCCATGAGCGCTTTGAGAATGAGTTTCTCTAAAGGCGTTCAATGCGCTCATTGTTGCTTTAAATTCATGGTCAATTTGCTGAGTAAAATGACTAAAAACATTTTGCAAACACAGTTGAATTTTCGTCTGGAGATAATCTGTTTGTATCTTAACAACATGGGGCGTAATCCCGATGTCGGCAGAGATATCCGTTAAATGGTATAAACGATTACGTTCATTCTTGAGCTGATTCACTGAGTGGGCGATTGGATCCTTGTTCGTGATGCATCTGACCATTTCTGTTTCTAAACAGCCAACATTGCAGCCAGATTCGATGACTTGTATATAGAGATTAGAATACACTGCCATATGCTCTCCCATTTTTTTAGCCGGGTGGATTTTGAACCGAATCCGTTTTTTCTGGAATATGAAATCATTTTTTTTGCTTTAAAATTCCTAAAACATTATAGCCTCCTCACATGAACAAAGTCAGCCAGCCGCGCGGTCTTTATCTCTTATTCTTCACCGAATTGTGGGAGCGGTTCGGCTTTTATACTTTGCAGACGATCATCGTCCTCTACATGACAAAATCGTTGATGATGCCCGATGCAAAGGCTTATCTCCTTTACGGCACCTTTAGCGCGATGCTTTACTTGACACCTGTCTTTGGAGGATATGTCGCTGACCGCTATCTCGGATTCCAACGCGCGATCATTATCGGCGGCATATTGCTCACTTTAGGCTATGCGCTCACAGCCTTTCCTTCTAAAGAGATGTTTTATGTGGGTTTAAGCGTCATCATTGTTGCCAATGGACTATTCAAACCCAACGTCTCCAGCATTCTCGGCGATCTCTATCGTCCTGAAGATCCTCGGCGTGAAGGGGGCTTCACCCTTTTTTATATGGGTATCAATATCGGCTCGCTCATTCCTCCTCTGATCACCGGATATTTGGTCTCTCATTACGGCTGGCATATCGGCTTTTTGCTCGCGGCGCTTGGCATGGCGATCGGGCTTGTGACGTTTATTTCCGGAAGATCACGCCTGCGCGCTTCGGGCAGCATGCCCCCCATGAGCCCTCTTCACGACAAAGGCAACGCTCTGACCTTTTACGCCTTATTTTATATCATCCTGATCGGCTGCGTCGGCGCGATGATGTTCCTCTTCCGCTTTCCCGCAGAGACTGATCTCATCTTAACAGTCGCATCAGTGGGGATCTTGCTCTTTGTGACGTATTATCTCTTTAAAGAAAAACCCGAGCAGCGCAATAAGATGATCGCCTGTCTCATCCTCATATTGATTTCTATCGGATTTTGGGCCCTGTACAACCAGACATTCACATCGCTCATGCTCTATGCCGATCGCAACATGCACAAAGAGATTTTCGGCATCACCATCGACGCGGAATTTACTCAATTTTTCAACCCTTTCTTCATCGTTTTATTCAGCCCGATCTTGAGCCGCCTGTGGATTTCATTAGACCGGAAAAAAGCCAACCCTTCCATTCCGACCAAATTTTCATTCGGCATTCTCTTCATGGCGTTCGGTTTTTTCTTCTTAGGTTTAGGCGGGGTTTGGTTTGGGCAAAATGGAGAGACCTCTTCGTGGTGGCTCGCCGGCAGTTATTTCCTGCAGACCGTTGGAGAGCTTCTTCTCTCGCCGATCGGCCTTGCGATGATCACGACGCTCAGCCCGCGCCATCTCGTTGGCATGATGATGGGCGTCTGGTTCTTGACCCAATCGGCTGCATTTGCCATCGGGGGAGGATTGGCCACCCTTTCCGCTGTCCCAGCAAATACACCGCCAGCGATGAGTTTAGGAGTTTATGATAAGGCCTTTTTCATTTATGGGGGATTGTCACTTGCGCTTGCGATTTTAAGCTTCGCGCTTGTGCCTCATCTCAAGAAGCTCATCCACGGCCCCGACGTCATCCTCACCCCTAAGCGGTGAAGTCACGATATCTCTTTTAATTTAATCTTTCTTTTGTATACCTTGTTAAGGTATAAAAGCAAATTTAGAGCTGTTTTAGTGGTTATTCGTTCTTTTCGAGATGACGACTTAGAAGCTTTTTTTAGAAATGGAAAGATTCCTAGAAGCAAAGGCTGGGATAATATCCTACGGATAGTGAGAAGAAAGCTCGACATGCTCCACTACGCTAAAGAGCTTAATGATTTACGCTGCCCGCCTGGAAATAGGCTTGAAAGCCTTGAAGGGAACTTGAAAGGTTGCTATAGCATACGGATTAATGATCAATGGCGCATTGTCTTTATACCCAAACAACTTGAAAAATTGGGAATTTGGCAAGGACGTCGCCCTGAATTTGAGCCAGGCGAAGCCGGCGCCGAAGCAGCTCAACTTGAACAAGTTGAGCGATGCAGGCGGGTCTCAAATTCAGCGGCTGACGACGCAGCCAAAAACCAATTTTTCAGGTTGTTTGGGTATAAATGGGAAAATGGGCCTTTTGATGTGCGAATCATGGACTATCATTAAAAGGATGTTATGAAAAGAAAACCTACATCGCCTGGCGAAATTCTCTATGAAGAGTTTTTGAAACCGCTTGGTATTTCGCAAAAGGAATTAGCAGATCATCTGGGCTGTGATTACAAAGTCATCAATCGGATTGTCAATGAAAATGCCAGCGTGACCCCAGAGATAGCGCTGAAGCTAGGGGCCGCTTTTAATACCACCCCAGATTTTTGGCTAAACGCACAAATGGCTATGGATTTGTGGTCATTGAGTCATCGCAAGCGAGCTAAAATTCGTCCTCTCATACGAGCACGACGCCTTATTCGTAAAGTGACTCACTAAGAGTGCATTGTCATGGTGTCTGCTAGGCATCGCAGCGTCTTAGAAACGGCAATGAGCATTTCTTACTTTGAATAAGGAACGGTTAGGCGAAAGCCAAGTTCTCTTATTGGACGTTTATCCCGATGTGCTTCTAAATATGCAATTCTCTCTTCATCGCTAGGATGATCTTCTATACTACTCCCGCTCAAAAAGAGTGAATCTGCCAGCGTCGGACAGCCAGTGAATTTGAACCCGCCTGCATCGCTCAACTTGTTCAAGTTGAGCTGCTTCGGCGCCGGACTTCGCCTGGTTCAAATTCACGGCGCCTCCTTGGCATTTTCACTCTTTTTGAACGGTCGCAGTATATCAAGTAATCATCGTCCATCTTCGCGAGGAGTTTTTTCTTTTCAATTTCTGATACTTGATTGAATACTATTTGGTTATGCAACTTACACAACTGAGTCCTACATTGAAACCAATAAATTGCGCATGTAACATCATTTAATACTTTCACAGCAAATAGATCTATCTGTTTCTCGTTATTTCTTAACTTTTTGTTACAGAAATAAATAAATTTAAGAAAAAGAACTTCGCAGCTCCTTTACAGCAGTGAATTTTGGGCAAAGTCATTGCGTCTCCGCGTTTAATTTTTTAGGCGCTGAGAGCGTCTTCGTCGACAGGTTGAGGTACAATAAATAGGCCTTGGAAAGGGCCGAGAAGTTTGGTGGGGGCTTGGAAGATGTTTTGCAGCATGTTCTTGATGTTTTCTTGCTCGAAGATCGATTGGAGCATTTGCCCAAGGACCGAATTTGTGATTTGGTCCATGGGGAATCCGCCTTTGCTCGAGATATTGGTCAGGACGATCTGCTTAATCACAGGCAAATGGCGCACCTTGCCTCCATCTTTGTCATAAGCGACATCTGCTTGGATATTGTTTAAGACGAGCCTTCTAATGAGCACAGTGCGTTCCGATGCGGACTTAGGAGTCTTTTTATTCTCCCTTTGCACATTTTTCATGATTTTAGTCCAGTTGCCGCTTGCGCCTTTGATCGAATCGAACTCAAAGCCGATGTAGACGTTGTTCATATCGATTTCATCGATGACGATGTCTTTCTTGGTGTAACCTGTCAATGGAGCATTGACGACGATCTCCTCACAGGTAAATGCATTCTGCAGCAAACGGTAGGGGGGAGGGTTGCTGACTTGGAGCTTATCGACGGTGATCTTGTTCATCCCGAGGCTCATATCGCCGACTTGAACGGCGACTTGGAGCTTTTTGCTGAGGTGCAGAGCGACCATATCAGGCACGCGGGACCAGTAAATAAATCCAATGATGAATCCTGCCAGGATAAGAACGACGATGACGCCGGCAAGAGAAAAGAAAAAGGTCTTCATTTAAAACAACCCTTTAAAAGGGCCTGGAACGACTTGTTGGATGGGGCTGGTTGGATTTTGGAGGAATTTTTTCAGCATTTCATTGGCATTTTCTTTCACGAAGACGGACTTTAATTTTTTACCCAGTTCCGAGTTGGTGAGCTGGTCCATCGACAAACCCTCTTGGCTGGAGATGTTGGTCAAAACGATTTGGCTAGTGGGAGATAAATGGTGTACGGTATTTTTGTCATCAAAGACGACATCGGCATTGATGTTTTTGATTACCAATCGGCGGATGAGCAGGGTTTGCTTGGGTTGATTGGGCGCAGTATTTTTTGCGCTCTGCATATTGTTAAAGATACTCGTCCAGTTGCCGTCGGTGCCTTTAATGGAGTTGAATTCAAAGCCGATATAGACGTTGTCCAAGATGATTTCATCGATCACGATGTCTTTGCCCATAAAGGCTGTCCATGGGGCATTGATGACCATCGTTTCTGCGGTGAGCGCATTGGATAAACGTTTGTAACGCGGGGGGTTGGCGATGGCGAGTTTGCTGATCGTGGTCTTTTGCGCTTCGAGATTGATTTCCCCTACCGAGACTTTGACCCCGAATGCTTTCGAAAGGCTGGCTGCGACCATGTCGGACATGCCCGACCACATGGAAATGCCTAATGTGATAAGTGAAATCAATATGGTTTTCATAATTTCAGAATAATAATAAAAATAATTTTAATCAATAAAAAATAAAAAAGGCGCCTAATTTAAAGCGCCTTTTGTATGAAAGCCGATATTTTTAGTAATCAGCTCCGGACATCGCGGGATTGACAGGTTTTTCTTCCGCTTCTTCCGTGATGATGGCCTCTGTGGTGAGCAGAAGCGCCGCAATCGAGGCCGAAAGCTCAATGGAGAGGCGGGCGACCTTCGTGGGGTCGACGATGCCCATCTTGAGCATGTTGCCGAATTGGTCATTCAAAGCATCCCATCCTTCATAAGTGCTCATTTGAGCGACTTTCTGGATGATGATCGAGCCTTCCTTGCCAGCATTCTCAGAAATCTGGCGGAGCGGGTAGCTGATCGCCTTGATGATGATCTCGACGCCCACTTTTTCGTCGCCATGCAGAGAGGAGGCGAGTTTTTCAAGGGCGGGGATGCAGCGGATGAACGCGACGCCTCCGCCAGGGACGATCCCTTCTTCGACGGCGGCTTTGGTCGCATGGACAGCATCATC
>JASHWX010000193.1 GCA_030043815.1 Candidatus Rhabdochlamydia sp. | reverse complement strand
GCAAGCAGAGTAATAAGCCTCTTGAAGTTGCAGCAACAGTTTTTCGTGCTCCAGAATCGTATCCAAGCGGATGCTGATTGTTCTTTTCATAGACGAAAATTATCTTCAGAAATTATTTTTATTTCAATTTTAAAAAAAGGAGCAGCGCTTCCTCCCAGTCCTAAAGAACTGGGTTTCCGCGCTGTCATTTAGGATGAAAAAAATACTCTTCGCCCTTCTCGTCCTCGCCGCCTCATTGACTGCCGCTCCCCAAGCTGTCGTTTTTGATTGGGGAGATGTGCTAGCTTTTGACGATCGATCGATTGCCGTTGAATTTTTATGCCAATCTCTCCAACTCTCCTCTGAAGAATTTGAAAAAGTCAATCTCGATAAACGCAAGGCGATGGCAGAAGGAAAATCCGATATCGAATTTTGGCAAGCCTTTGCTCAGCAAAAAGGCATTGCACTTCCTAGCAGTTGGGTAGACTCTTACCATTTTGCAATTAAGGCAAGCGTTGGCGCCGATCCTGAAATGTTTGCTCTCATCGATGAACTGAAAGCAAAGAAGATCAGAGTCGGACTGCTTTCCAACATTGATAAACGCTACATCAAATACATTCGCGACTACGGGTTTTACGAACCTTTTGATCCTTGTCTTCTATCTGGAGAAATGGACATTAAAAAACCCGATCCCAAAGCCTACGAGGCTCTTTTAAACGCAACAAATCTCGCAGCAGGTGATATTGTCTTCATCGACGACAAAGAAGAAAACATCGCAGCCGCTAAAAAAATGGGCATCGATGGCATCGTTTTTACTTCCCCTTCCCAAATCAGACAAGAACTTAAAGCACGAGGTCTTATGCAACCCAAACAAAAAGTCATCATCATCCATGGCAATAGTGGAAGCAAACCGACAGACAATTGGATCCCTTACGTGAAAGAAGAATTAGAAAAGACCGGCATCACTGTCCTAGCGCCAGAATTTCCTGACAACGACCTCGCTCGGGCAAGCATTTGGATCCCTTACCTTCACATGTTAAAGGCTGATGAAAATACGATTTTAGTGGGGCATTCTTCGGGGGCGATCGCTTCGATGCGCTTTGCCGAGAAGAATCAAGTGTTAGGAACGATCCTCGTCGGCTCTTACTACACCACGCTTGGGTTTGAAAAAGAAAAACTCAGCGGCTATTTTGATGACCCATGGGATTGGAATGCGATCAAAAACAACCAGCAGTGGATCATTCAATTCGCTTCCACCGACGATCCTTGGATCCCGATTCAAGAACCGAGATACGTCCGCGATCAGCTCGGCAGCGAATACCATGAATTTAACGACCAGGGCCATTTCGGGGGCGACTACGATAAGCAGACGTTCCCTGAACTCGTCGAAGCAATTAAGAACAAACTGCAGAAAAACTCCTGAATGTCATGGAACTACTGTCTGACTAGATATGATCCTAAAAAGCTGATCCAGAATCCTGCTAAAAATGCCCACACGATGAGCAATGCGGGAAAGAACAGGTAAGCGACGAGTATACCTATCAGGCCGGCAAAGACGCTGAAAATTTGCTGTTTTTTAATTGCAGTGCGACCTGTTTTATCAGCGATGATTAAACCCACACCAAGTCCAAGGACGGCAAAAAACAGATCGACGATATGTTTAGATGCATGAGGAAAAATCCATCCGAGGATCAAAAAGACAAACGGAAAGATAAGCGCAGGGATTTTCCATCTTTTATCAAAGAGAGGAAACACTTTTGCATAAGCTAACACTAAAAGCGCCCCGACTGCCCATCCTCCCAATATATCGGTAAAATAGTGGACGCCGAGATAAATGCGGGAAAATGAGACGAGAAGGGCGTAAGCTAAGGCGAGCCATCGATAGATGTTCTTTCTGCATTCGAGGAGTGCTATCCCAAAAATCATCGCTCCGATTTGAGCAGAGGCGCTGGGAAATCCTGGAGAGCGCAGGCATAGGATTTTCACAGAGGGATCGAGTTGGCATGGGCGGGGAAGATCAATCGCATATTTTAGGATGATCGTCATGGCTAAGCTGCAGAGGAACAGATAGCCCAAGCGGATGCCAATGCGGCGGTCCAACAAATACCAAATCAAAATGATCGCGGCCGCATAAGTAAGTCCGGTATCAATATAGTGTGCGAAAAATTTAAAAAAGGCATCCATCCCTGGGAAACGGATGGCATTTTGCATGGCATGGATCCATTGGAGTTGCAAATTGAACATTGGCTCCTCGCTTCAAGCAGGCCAATGTTTCTTATCATTTTAAGATCAAATATTTTCAAGAACCATTGTTTGGGTATAGCCTTTAAGATTTTTTAACCTCAGGCTGACCTTTCTCGATCGCTGCATTTGTCCATTTAATTTGATTGTCGATGATCTCCTTTCCATAGATTTTGGAGAGTGTGGCTAAGACATTGACATCCGCAAAGTTTACAAGGAGAAACCTCCATGTGTCGATATGGTATTTTTTAGACGAATTCTCAGGAATAAAAGCGACCCAGGCATCTTCTCCATTGCGTATGAGCTTCACAGTACCATTGAGTTTTTCTTCAGCAACCAATCTGTCGAGCATATATGCCGTTACTAGAGCGTTGTGGCGCGCTGCGCCTCTCTTCTTCTCAATGAAATAATCAATTGGAATCAAAGGAATAGCTAAATCCATGTGTTTGGTTGATTGACTCTCTTTTTTTGCTTTCTCAACTATGGCATTGATTCCAGCATGATTGGGGAAGATATTTCGCCGCACATAATCTTTTAAAACCATGAGGACTTTTTTTGTGCCCCTGTCTGCTTTTAAAGTCTTAGAGAACTTCTCATAATGCTGTTCTAAAAGAGGGGATCTACCCTCATTAGGGTCGCACAAAGTAATTTCTGGAGTGTCGACGTTACCGCAGTAAGCCAATGGAAATTGGGAATAACCCTTTGTCTTACTTGAGACCGGCACATAAAAGTCATTGTCAATAGATAGTTTCTTATGGTAACTGCTAAAGCAATCCAACCGTTTATAAAAGTCATCTGGCAAATCCAACTCAGCTTCATCCTTTTTGGCGCT
>JASHWX010000023.1 GCA_030043815.1 Candidatus Rhabdochlamydia sp. | reverse complement strand
CCTTCTCTTAGAGGGCCTCGCCCGAGAAATCATCAATAAAATCAATACGATGCGCCGCGATGAAGGATATTCTGTCACTGATCGGATCGTCATTCAAATCAAGACCACCGAACGCGCTCGAAAAGCCTTCGACCTCTACCGCGACGAAATCATGCACGAGGTGCTCGCCACCCATGTGCACTTCGATTGCGCCGCAGGAACCGAGTGGGACCTGAACGGCGAACCCACCCTCATCGCGCTTTCCTTAAGTGTCACTTAAGAATTTAAACGCAAAGACGCGGAGGCGCTAAGACGCAAAAGAAATCATTTTCTTCTTTGCGTCTTAGCGCCTCCGCGTCTTTGCGTTTGTTTTAAGAAGGGCTTAATTTGGTGGTTTTAGTGGCTTCTTCTTCAATGATGGGGAGGGGGAGCTTGTTGCGCTTGCGCCAGTAGATGTAGCTGCAGCCGAAGCCAATGGCGGCGAGGAACCACACGATGGTGCGCGGCAGATTGAAGAAGGGATAAGCGGGTTGGTTGGGCAGGCCGAAGCGGGAGCCGGGAGGCCAGAAGATGAAATCGGGCGCGCCGCGCAAATTGGATTCGGGGACAAAGCCGAATTCGCGGCTGTCGCCGCTCATGGCGTGATTGTCGCCTAAGACGAGATAGGACTTATGCGGGACAAGAAGGCCGTTTTGACGGATGAAATGGGTATCAAGCGAGCCATCTTTTTTCAGGGGCGGGCCTGCATCCTCGAATGGCTGATAAGGGGCTTGCGGATTGGAAGCGGCTTTTCGCTGTTGTTCGCGGCTCAAGAAGTCGATGAGGGTCGGATCATCTTTTTTCAGAGCAGAGCCGCCGAGCAAGAAGAGCTCTCCATCGCGGAAATAAGTATAGCGCGCAGGGGCAAGCCTTTGGTTTTTCACATGAGGAGAAAATCGCTTGTCCCACTCGATGCCTAAGTTGAAAAACAATTGCACAGTAGATGGGCTAAAACGATAGAGGGGATGGGAAAGAGGCAGTTCTTCAAGGATCCCTTGCCATTTCACGCAGTAAGCTTTTCCATAATAAAACTCGTAAACGCCATCGGGCACTTCGGACAGATGGGGATGGTACAAGCTAGTTTGCGCCATTTTGGGGTCGAGGCCGTGACGGAAGGCAACGCCGTTTTGTACTTGAAAACGCGCTGTGTACATGTTTTGGAAAATGGCCTTGAGGTGCTTTTCTTGAAGCGGGATGATCGATGTGCTAAGGCCGATAGAGGGGCGAAGGCGTCCCATCTCATCGCGGATCAATTTGACGGACGAGAGCGTCGGATGGTGGCGGACTTCGAGATAAAGAAGCCCTTCTTCTAGGTTGGCGGGATTGATGTCGGTGAGGTATTTCACTTCGTCGCGTGTGAGGAGCCGCGCCATTCCAAAATTTTTAAAGCCCCACATGTCGCTGTAGTCCGCAACGGGAGGAACACCTGGAAGATGAATTTGGGGCGGGTTGATCATCTCCCCATGCACTTGATTGTTCGGCGTTACGGAGAGTTTCACGACGGGCTCGTTCATTTGGTAGATGAAGGCAGGGCTATAGACGCCGTTTGTCGGATTGGGGGGAACGATCAACTTGCGGTCGAAATCGATGAAAGGAATATGCTCGAGATGATTGAGCTGCTCTAACTGCAGCTCTTTGGAAATGTCTTTGCCTGCCGCATCGATCCCATAAATCTTGCCGCCATAAAAGTACAAAATATCGCCAGGCTTCCCGATCATCCTCTTGACGTATTGCTTCTTGCCCGGGAAGAGATAGAAGTACATGGTGTCGACGTCGCGGATGTCCATGTTTTCTCCGGTGAAGATCACAATGCCGCTTCTTTTCACTAAAGAGGGATCGAAATAGAACTCATCGGGGATAAGGGGGATGTTGACGCCGAAATTGGATTTTGAGACAACGAGCCGATCGTGTTCTTTGAATGTCGGCCTCATTGAACCGGAAGGGATTTCATAAGGTTCAAACCACATCGTTCTAACAAGAACAGCCACCGCAAGGGCAAAGGAAAGCGAGCAGGCGAGGTCAAACAATTGCTCCAACGGAGTTTTCTTAAGATGGGTGGCAGAGAGCGATTCAACCTCCTTTGCCAATGTGTCGGCTTTTTCGCGATTGCCTTGCATCACTTCAGTTTGCAAAGCGTGCAGGGCATCTTGAAATAGGGCTTGAGTGCTCGGCGATAATTTTTTCTTCTTTTTTTTAAAGCGATGATAAGTTTGACGGAGAACTTGTTTGGATTTTTTAAAAGAATATATTTTCATCGCAAAAAGCCTGCATGGAGCGGGTTGATTGGATAATATTTTACGCTTTTTTTGATATGCGTGCAAGCTTTTGCAATGATTCCAACCATTTTTTTAACATCGATGGGTAAAGTTTTTTTTCCAACGCAGTGACAGAGGGGTGCAAGGGATCGACTTGAAAGGCGAGTTGATGGAATTCTTCCGCTTTTCTTCGATTGCCGATGATTGCATAGTAAAATCCCATCACCACGCAAAATCCTCGAAACTCTGCAAAATAAAAACTTGCGCGCTCAGGATAAAGAGCGTCTAGCTCGTCATAGCCTTCGAAAATGATCGGGATCTGATCGATTTTTCCGCATCGCAAGCACTGATCCGCATAATTGATGCGGCCGATTAAATAATCAGGATTTTCGCGGTAGGTTTGTTCGATGAGCGCTTCGGCTTGATCTTGTTTTTGAAGCTTTAGATAGGTAAATGCGAGCAAATTGGCAATTTGAGGAACTCTCGGATTGCGTGTATATAGCGCTGCCAATGCATCGACGTTCTTTTGCGGATCTTCATAGAGTTTTTCGAAGAGTTTTTTCTCAGATTCCGCTAGAGCGGCAAATTCGCTTGAATCCATCTGTTTTTCGAAGACGATCCGATAGCCTTTATGCTGGGGGTGCAAGGGAGGGATATTCAACGTCTGTTCATCCATGCCATTTAGGATAGCATCTGCCTCAAAAAATGTACAAAGTCGAGTTAAGATTTTGTAAGGAGAATTTGAAGATTTGATAAATAACAATTCAATTTTAATCTGACAAAGGGTAAGATCGATGTTGAAAAAACAGCCAACCAGGAGGCGCTTTATGGCAACAGGAACGTCAGGTACAACCTATAAAGATCCTTTAGCAGAAGGATACTTCAATTCACTTGTACAGGAAAATCTTCGGGCGACAAGCATGTATAATAACTTTCAGCCTGTATGGTGTCCGACAGAGAAACAGCTAGAAGAAAGCTATGGGGCTTTTTCAACACGTGCTAAAGCTATTTTAAGTAATGCGAATCTTATCTACACATCAGTTGCAAGCTTCACTGAAAGAGCCGCAAAACTGATGGATGAATTAAAGGAATTTGAAGAGGCCAATAAAAAAACGGGAAAGGAGCTGCAAGAAAAGACAGCGTCAGAAAAACCTCTTTATACTTTACAGTGCGAAAGTTACGAAATGCTTTTCAAGCATTATAAAATCTATGTTGCGGCTTATGCTAGAGTCGGCGTGCTTGCAGACCTCCTTAACAAATCCATAGAAAAGTGTAAACCCCTTGCTAGATCCGTTGTCGAAGACAAAACCTTCCGTGAACATGCCCCTGATTGTCATAGCGAGATTCTGAAAGTCGAAGAGACTTGCAAAGCTTATCTTGATGAGATGATAGCAAACCATAAAGCTGTTGTCGATTTCAAAGATAAATTATATAAGAAGCTCAATGATAATAGTGGAATTGGCTATTTGTGGTCGATCCAACGCGTGTGCCAGATTGTTGAAAATGGGGGAGAGCCGCTTTCAATGATCAAACGAGGCGTCAATAAAACGAAATATCCTTCTATTCCATTGTTTCCGGAAAAATATCCAGAAGAAACAAAGCCTATTACACCGGGTGAAGTTCCCACTGGTGGCAGCGGAGGCAGCGGAATATTGAGAAGTGTTTGGAATTGGGGAAGCCGCTCAAATTCTCCTGCACCTAAATCTGAATTCTCTTTGACATCATCAACGCCTGCACCTAATCTTAATGA
Source organism: Candidatus Rhabdochlamydia sp. (assembly GCA_030043815.1). Lineage (GTDB taxonomy): Bacteria > Chlamydiota > Chlamydiia > Chlamydiales > Rhabdochlamydiaceae > CAJCIW01. The sequence goes on along the minus strand of JASHWX010000023.1, from coordinate 1,049 downwards.
GACCGTTCTCCCAGTAGGAGAAGATCCATTAACTAAATCAACGACTTAATGTCTCAAGCGAAAACCCCCAGCCTTAAGGCTGGGGTTGCATGGGCGATGTCACGCCATGACCTGAATCGATGGCGCGCAATTTAAAGCTGTAGTGGGGGCTTTTGACTTCGAGCCAGTACGGAAAAGGGAACTGGGGGTGGGATTTAGAAAAATAAAGTTCAATCGCGCATCGGCTTAGGCGGGAACCGTCATCGGGCCACTGAGTTTGCATCACATCATAGACAGGTTTATCCATTTTTTTCCCTTCCACGACCAAGGGGGGATTCCAAAGAGAGCGATGGTCATCTTCTGGATTGGATGGCTGCGGGCCGATCTTTTTGCGGTCTTTTTCTAGAACAGTTTGAAGGGGAAGAGAGAGAAGGCGAGTTAAAAACTGCTCCGATGGATCGAGATAAAGCCATCCATTTTTACTGAAAGAAAAGCACTTTGTCAGTTCATGCGTTTTCCGGTCGATTTCAAACAATGTCCATGAAGTGTGGCCCGGAGCTTTTTGGCCGACCCATTTTTTCCAATCGATTTTTTTCAGGTCGATGAGATGTTCGGGGATGGAGATCTCTTCGAGCTGCAAGGTGTCCGCAGTGAGAGAACGGATGAATAAAAGAGAACAGTTTTTCTCTTGGACTGTGACGACAAAATCACCAGCCTGCGCCTGCTGAAATTTTTGCTGCAGACAGGATGGGGCTGCAAATACAGGGGAAGCTGTGAGAAGAAGCAAAGAGAGCAGAATTTTCATGGACACCATTATACTTCTAAAGACGGTGATGGGCAATGCAATTTAAATCTTTGATATTTAGTCGGCCCTGAAGTATTCATTCGCCAAATCTTTTCGTCCTTTTTGGCGATTTTCAACTTTTGCGAACTCCTTAACTTTCTTCAAGTTAGACTCGTTCGCAAAAGTTGAAAATCGCCAAAAAGGACGAAAAGATTTGGCGAATGAATACTCCAGGGCCGACTATTTAATGGTTTTCACAGTCGTAGCAGAAATGGGGCTCGAAATG
>JASHWX010000192.1 GCA_030043815.1 Candidatus Rhabdochlamydia sp. | reverse complement strand
GACACATTGCTGTTGTCTTTGCCAATGAAGACCCCATTCAGACGACAAAAGCGGTTTACAGCTTTAGTCAAGAGAATGAAGAAGTTTTAGAAGTGATCGGCGGAAGGTTTGAAGGCGCTCTATGTTCAGCACAGGACGTAGAACAGATTTCCAAACTGCCAAGCAAAGAGGAAATGCGCTCTCAATTTTTGGGCACCCTCGAAGCGCCGATGTCGCAAACGCTTGCGGTATTCGAAGCCTTGCTTACATCCGTCATGCACTGCATAGACAATAAGTCAGAAAAAATTAACGCTTAAATTTTAAAACAAGAAGAGGTTGTACAGTGACTACCCAAAATTTAGATCAATTAGTTGAAGCATTAAGCCAGTTGAGCGTTCTCGATATGGCAAAACTCAAAACCGCTCTCGAAGAAAAGTGGGGCGTGAAAGCTGCAGCAGCAGCGCCCATGATGATGGCGGCGCCTGCAGCTGGCGGAGCACCCGCTGCAGCAGCGGAGTCCACTGAGTTTAAAGTCACATTGGAAGCGACTCCAGATGACAAGAAGATCAGCGTCATCAAAGTCGTCCGCGAGATCACCGGTCTTGGCCTGAAAGAGGCGAAAGACATGGTCGATGGTGCTCCAAAAGTATTGAAAGAGACCGCGCCGAAAGCTGAAGCTGATGAAATAGCGAAGAAAATCCAAGCAGCTGGCGGTAAAGTGACCTTAAAGGGTCTTTAATCGACTGATTTGTGACCTAAGTGAATGGGCAGAAGTCATGGAATATTGACTTCTGCTTGTGTTTTTTAAATTTTTTTATTGGAAAATAGGAGCCGTTTCGATGTTAAAAAGGCCGCCTCAACGGGTGAGTTTTCGTGGCAGAGAAGAAATTATCGACTTGCCGAACCTCATTGAAATCCAAATCAAATCCTATGATCAATTTCTCCAAGCGGACAAAATGCCGCACGAGCGGGAAAATGTGGGATTGCAAGAGGTATTTACTGAGATTTTTCCGATCAAGTCTTATGATGAGAAGACGATTCTTGAATTCATCTCCTATAGCCTCGGCGTACCCAAATATACTCCAGAAGAGTGCATCCGCCGCGGGATTACTTACAACGTCACCCTGAAGGTCAAATTCCGTTTGACTGATGAAACCGGGATCAAGGAAGAAGAAGTTTACATGGGCACCGTCCCCGTCATGACGGAAAAAGGGACATTCATCATCAACGGCGCAGAGCGCGTCATCGTCTCTCAGCTGCACCGCTCTCCTGGCATCTCCTTTGAGCAAGAAAGGCACATCAAAGGGTCGACGATCTACTCTTTCCGCATCATTCCTTATCGCGGAAGCTGGTTAGAGGGCGCATTCGACACCAATGATTTGATCTACATTTACATCGATCGCAAAAAACGGCGCAGAAAAATCTTAGCGACTTCTTTCATCCGTACCCTTGGCTATTCGACCGATGCCGATATCATCGAAGAGTTTTTCAGCACGATCAAGGTCAAGATCCGCTCCGACAAGGACTTCCCGAAGCTTGTCGGAAAAATCCTCGCCGAAGATGTGATCGACGAGCAAAGCGGGGTTGTCTTTGGCAAAGCGTCCGAAAAATTGACGACAGCGATGTTAAAGCGCATCCTCGATGCGGGCATTTCAGCCGTCAGGATCGCCGAAGACGCCGATGAGACGAGCCCGATCATCAAGATGCTCGCTAAAGACCCGACAGATTCCTATGAGTCCGCCTTAAAAGACTTTTACCGCAAGATACGCCCCGGCGAGCCTGCGACATTGTCCAATGCGCGTTCTGCGATCATGCGCCTGTTCTTCGATCCGAAACGCTATAACTTGGGTAGAGTCGGCAGATATAAGCTCAACCGCAAGCTCGGTCTCGATGTGAGCGATGAAGAGCTTAGCATTGTCACATTGCGCAAAGAAGACGTCATCGGCGCGCTCAAATACCTCATCCGCCTCAAAAAAGGGGAGGAGAGTGTCAGCGTCGACGATATCGACCACCTCGGCAACCGCCGCGTCCGATCGGTGGGCGAATTGATTCAAAACCAATGCCGCATTGGACTTGCGCGCATGGAGAAGATCATCAAAGAGCGCGTCAATCTTTTCGATTTCACATCCGATACGCTCACTCCAGGTAAAGTCGTCTCTGCAAAAGGACTTGCCGGCGTTCTCAAAGACTTTTTCGGAAGGTCTCAGCTGTCCCAATTCATGGACCAGACCAATCCTGTAGCTGAATTAACACATAAGCGGCGCCTATCCTCTCTTGGGCCTGGCGGTCTGAACCGCGAACGCGCCGGCTTTGAAGTGCGCGACGTTCATCCTAGCCACTATGGAAGGATCTGCCCGATTGAAACGCCAGAGGGCCCGAACATCGGCTTGATCACTTCTCTATCCGCCTTTGCGAAGATCAACGAGTTTGGCTTCATCGAAACGCCTTACCGCATTGTCCGCGACGGCGTAGTGACCGAAGAAATCGAGTACATGACTGCAGACCAAGAAGAGAACTGCGTCATCGCTCAGGCTTCCGCAATTCTCGATGAACATAACATGTTCGAAGAGCCGCTCTGCTGGGCGCGCTTCAACGGCGAATCGCTCAAAATCGAGACGAGCAAGATCACTCACATGGACGTCTCTTCGAAACAGTTAGTTTCGATCGTCACGGGCTTGATCCCGTTCTTAGAGCATGACGACGCCAACCGCGCATTGATGGGATCCAACATGCAGCGCCAAGGGGTGCCTCTGCTTAAGACAGATGCTCCGATCGTCGGCACGGGCCTTGAAATGCGCTCCGCGCGCGACTCGGGCGCTGTTCTCGTTGCAGAAGAAGATGGGACTGTGGAATTCGTCGATGGATTTAAGATCGTCATCGCGGCAAAGGCCAATCCGCTCAACAAGAAGACCTATCACTTGAAGAAATTCATGCGCTCCAATGCGGGCACATGCATTAACCAAACTCCGCTTTGCAACGTCGGCGACGTTGTTAAGGCCGGAGACACGATCGCGGACGGCCCTGCGACGGACAAGGGGGAAGTGGCCCTCGGCAAAAACGTGCTCGTCGCGTTCATGCCCTGGTGCGGATATAACTACGAAGATGCGATCATCATCTCGGAAAAACTCCTCAAGCTCGACTATTATACGTCGATCTACCTCGAAGAGTTTGAGCTCACCGCACGCGATACGAAGCTTGGAAAAGAAGAGATCACCCGTGATATTCCGAATGTGTCCGAAGAGGCTCTTGCAAACTTAGGCGAAGATGGGATTATCCGCATCGGCGCTGAGGTCGAACCGGGCGATATCCTCGTCGGTAAAATCACGCCGAAATCGGAAACGGAGCTCGCTCCAGAAGAGCGCCTTCTCCGCGCGATCTTCGGCGAAAAGGCCGCTGACGTCAAAGACGCTTCTTTGACCGCTCCCCCGGGAACCGAAGGGGTGGTCATGGATGTCAAAGTATTCAGCCGCCGCGACAGGCTTTCTAAAACCGATGATGAACTCGTCGAAGAAGCAAGCCGCATCAAAGATATCCATTCCGATTTCAAAACGAAAGAAGCGGAGCTCATGATCGAGTTCCACGAAAAGCTCGGCGCGCTTCTTCTCGGTGAAACGGCCCCTGCTCCGATCATGCATCGCAAGACAGGGGATATCATCATCAAAGAAGGCGAGGCGATCACCCAAGAGATGCTCGAGACGCTGGAATCGGAAAAACCGGAAGATCTGATCATCGGCGAAGCGGAAATTTACAACACGCTGAAAACCCAAATGAGGGAATACGACACGGCGATGCAGACTCTGCAGACGCAGCACAAGACGGAAGTCGAATACACCCGCAAAGGGGACACCGAGCTCGATCCCGGTGTCATCCGCCAAGTCAAAGTGTACGTCGCTTCTAAGAGAAAGCTGCAAGTCGGGGATAAAATGGCAGGACGCCACGGTAACAAAGGCGTTGTCTCGCGCATCGTTCCCGAGCAAGACATGCCATTTCTCAATACAGGAGAATCCGTCGAGATCATTTTAAACCCGCTCGGCGTGCCTTCCCGTATGAACATGGGCCAGCTCCTCGAGACGCATTTGGGATATGCCGCCCGCAAAGCAGGGATCTATGTCAAGAGCCCCGTTTTTGAAGGCTTTCCTGAGTCGCGCATTTGGCAGATGATGAAAGACCTCGGACTGCCAGAAGACGGCAAGAGCCACTTGTATGATGGTCGAACAGGCGAGCGCTTTGAAAACCGCGTCGTCGTCGGCTACATCTACATGCTGAAACTGAGCCACCTCGTTGCCGATAAGATCCACGCACGCTCGATCGGTCCTTACTCGCTTGTCACTCAGCAGCCGCTGGGCGGTAAAGCGCAGATGGGGGGACAGCGCTTCGGAGAGATGGAAGTTTGGGCGCTTTGGGCTTATGGCGCAGCCAACTTGCTTCAAGAGATGCTGACCGTCAAATCCGACGATGTCGCCGGCCGTACCCGCATTTACGAGTCGATCGTAAAAGGGGAAAATGTGTTAACGGCAGGTACACCTGAATCCTTTAACGTTCTCGTTAAGGAAATGCAGGGTCTTTGCTTAGATGTGCGCCCTGAAAGCGCGTCAGAAGTTTAATAGGAGATTAACTTAAATGTCAGAAGAAGATTTCAAAGATCCCCAGTTCGATAAGCTGACCATTAAGATTGCATCGGATGATGTCATCCGCAATGAGTGGTCGCGCGGGGAAATTAAGAAACCTGAGACGATCAACTACCGCACGTTCAAACCCGAAAAAGGGGGTTTGTTCTGTGAGAAAATCTTCGGCCCGACGCGAGATTGGGAATGCGCATGCGGAAAATACAAGAAGATCAAGCATAAAGGGATTGTCTGCGACCGTTGCGGCGTCGAAGTGACGCTTGCCAAGGTGCGCCGCGAGCGCATGGCCCATATCGAGCTTGCCGTTCCTGTCGTGCACATTTGGTTTTTCAAGACCATGCCATCGCGCATCGGCAATATCCTCGGCATGTCATCGACGGACCTTGAGCGCGTGATCTATTACGAAGAGTATGTGGTCATCGACCCGGGTCGCACCACTTTGGAGAGAAAGCAATTGCTCTCCGATACCGAGTATCGCGAAGCGCAAGAAAAATGGGGCTCTGACGCCTTCGTCGCGCGCATGGGCGGCGAGGCGATCCGCGATCTTCTCGAAAAAGAAGATCTCAACGCCCTTGTCGTTGATTTAAAAGAAAAACTGCGCAAGACCAAATCGATGCAAGCGCGGATGAAGCTCGCAAAACGCCTTAAAATCGTCGAGAGCTTTACTTCCTCGCCGAACCGTCCAGACTGGATGGTGATGTCATGCGTTCCTGTGATCCCGCCCGATTTGAGACCGCTCGTCCCGCTCGATGGCGGCAGGTTCGCGACGTCTGATCTCAACGATCTCTATCGCCGCGTCATCAATCGCAACAACCGCTTAAAAGCGATCCTCAAGCTCAAAACGCCCGATGTGATCGTGCGCAACGAAAAGAGAATGCTGCAAGAGGCCGTCGACGCATTGTTCGACAATGGCCGCCATGGACATCCTGTCATGGGCGCCGGAAACCGTCCGCTCAAATCCCTTTCGGAAATGCTGAAAGGAAAACAAGGGCGCTTCCGCCAAAACCTCCTCGGTAAACGCGTCGACTACTCAGGCCGTTCGGTCATTATCGTCGGTCCCGAGCTGCGCTTTAATCAGTGCGGTCTGCCCAAGCAGATGGCCTTAGAGCTGTTCGAGCCGTTCATCGTCAAGCGCTTGAAAGACTTGAATTACGTCTACACGATCCGCTCTGCGAAAAAGATGATCCAAAAGCAAGCGCCCGAAGTGTGGGACGTCTTGGAAGAGATCATCAAAGGGCACCCTGTCCTCCTCAACCGTGCGCCGACGCTGCACCGTTTGGGGATCCAGGCATTCGAGCCCGTGCTCATCGAAGGAAAAGCGATCCGCATCCATCCGCTCGTCTGTACAGCCTTCAACGCTGACTTCGACGGCGACCAAATGGCGGTCCACGTTCCTCTCTCTATTGAAGCGCAGCTCGAAGCGAAGCTGCTCATGATGGCCCCCGATAACATTTTCTTACCTTCATCGGGCAAACCTTCTGCTGTGCCTTCGCAGGACATGATCCTCGGGCTGTATTATTTGATGCTTGATCCGATCTACAATCCGGAAGACCATGGCAAGAAGATCAAACTCTTCAACAGCATGAATGAAGTGCTCATGGCGCTCAGCTCCGGCGGCAGCTATAACTGGTCCGATTTTGCTGGCAAAGAAGGAAGCCGCCGCGACGATCTCGGGCGCGGCATCCGCCTGCATGAGAAGATCCGTTTGAAACTCGAGAGCGGCATCATTGAAACGACGCCAGGACGCGTCATTTTCAACACGATCGTGCCTAAAGAACTCGGCTTCCAAAACTATGCTCTTCGCAAGAAGAAGATGAGCGAGCTCGTGCTGACAACTTATAAAAAAGTCGGCCTCGAGGCGACTGTGCGCTTCTTGGACAACCTGAAAAACCTCGGGTTCTCCGAAGCGACTAAGTCTGCGCTCTCCATGGGCGTTTGCGACGTCCGCGTTCCAAAAGACAAACCGAAAGTCATCGAATCTGCCCAAAAACGGATCGAAGTTGTCGTCAAGCAGTACGAAGACGGGATCATCACAGAAGGGGAAAGAAAATCTAAGATCATCAGCATCTGGACGGAAGTCACCGATCTGCTCTCTGAAGAGTTATTTAAACTCGTCAGCGAAGTCAGAGACGGCGAGCTCAACCCGCTTTATTTGATGATGGACTCTGGCGCCCGCGGTAACAAATCGCAGGTCAAACAGCTCGGAGCTCTCCGGGGCTTGATGGCAAAACCCTCTGGCGAGATCCTCGAATCTCCCATTACGGCGAACTTCCGCGAGGGATTAAGCGTTCTCGAGTACTTTATCTCTTCCCACGGTGCGCGCAAAGGTCTTGCCGATACCGCTCTTAAAACGGCGGACTCCGGCTACCTGACACGCCGCCTCGTCGACGTTTCCCAAGACGTGATCATCACTGAAGAAGATTGCGGTACATTGAACGGGATCGACGTCGCAGCGATCAAGCAAGGGCAAGAAGAACTTCTGCCCATCAAAGACCGTATCTACGGCCGTACAGTGTGCGACGATGTTTATCAGCCTGGCGACAGCACGAAAGTCCTCGCCCGGACAGGGGATGTTCTCACTGTGCATCAAGCAGAAGTCATCGACGATGCCGGTATTGAAAGCATCCGCATCCGCTCTACACTTACCTGTGAAGCGAGACGCGGCGTCTGCGCAAAATGCTACGGCATCAATTTGGCCAACGGCTCCATGGTCGGTCAAGGGGAGGCGGTCGGAGTCATCGCTGCCCAGTCGATCGGGGAACCGGGAACGCAGCTCACGATGCGTACCTTCCACACGGGGGGTGTCGCTGCTGCCGGGGTTACGCCAGAGCTCGTCGCTGAGCAAGATGGCGTCCTCGTTTACATGGGCCTCCGCACTGTCCAGAATGAAGAAGGCATATGGCTGGCCCTCAACAAAAATGGCACTCTGCACATCGTCCGCGATGAAGGGCGCAGCTTGGAGGAGATGAAAAAACTCCTCAGCACAAAATCGCTCGAGCCGCTTCAGACCTTTACTGCGGAGCTCGGTACGCGCATCGTTCTTCCCGATGGTGCAAAAGTCAAGAAAAAAGCCAAGATCGGCTCTTGGGAGCAACATAACGTTCCGATCATTTGCGAACGCCCAGGTTATGTCAAATATGAAGACCTCGTCGAAGGGATTTCCACCCAGCGCGAAGTCAACAAGCAGACAGGCCAAAGCGAGCTGATCGTGAAACAGCACCGCGGCGAATTACACCCGCAGATCGTCATCTATGCCGACAAAGACTACTCAGAGCTCGTCGGTACTTATGCGATCCCGTCCGGAGCTTATATCTCCGTGCAAGAAGGGCAATATGTCTCTGCCGGTATGCTCCTCGCTCGCTTACCCCGAGGTGCGATCAAGACGAAGGATATCGTCGGCGGTCTTCCACGCGTCGCCGAGCTCTTTGAAGCTCGCCGCCCGAAAGATGCCGCCGAGATCGCGAAGATCGACGGCGTCGTCGATTTCCGCGGCGTCCAGAAGAACAAGCGCATCGTCGTCGTCCGCGATGAAGAGTCGGGCATGGAAGAAGAGCACCTCATCCCGCTGACCAAGCACTTGATCGTCCAGCGCGGCGATTTTGTGATCAAAGGCCAGCAGCTCACCGACGGCCTCGTCGTTCCGCAAGAGATCCTCGACATCTGCGGCGTGCGCGAACTGCAAAAGTATCTCGTCAACCAAGTCCAAGAGGTCTACCGCCTGCAAGGGGTCGACATCAACGATAAGCACATCGAGATCGTCATCCGCCAGATGCTCCAAAAGGTCCGCGTTACCGATCCCGGCGACACGACATTCCTTTACGGGGAAGATGTCGATAAGCGGCATTTCCATCGCATCAACCGCAAGACCATCGACGAAGGTGGAAGGCCCGCCCATGCGGCGCCCGTGCTCCTCGGGATCACCAAAGCATCGCTTGGCACCGAATCGTTCATCTCAGCCGCATCGTTCCAAGACACGACCCGTGTTCTGACCGATGCCGCCTGCGAAGGCAAAACCGACCACTTGCTCGATTTCAAGTCGAACATCATCATGGGACACCCGATCCCAGGAGGCACAGGTTTTGGCGAGTTCAACGAGCGCGTAACGAAGTCTGTCGACCGCGAAAGCGAAGAAGAGCTTCTGTACTCCTTTGCCGAATAGAAGATAATAAAGCCGCTTGAGGGATTCCCTCAAGCGGTTTGAGTTATTTAGGAGAGTCGGAGAAATATACTGCGACCGTTCAAAAAGAGTGAAAATGCCAAGGCTGCGAACACTTAGAAAATGTCCATAGACATTTTCTAAGGAAAGCAGGTGAGCGAAGCGAACCGGGCCCGGAGGGACGCCGTGAATTTGAACCAGGCGAAGTCCGGCGCTGCTGCGGACACTTGCAAAAGAGCGGGGGTTCGCTCTTTTGAAAGGGAAGCAGGCTCAACTTGAACAAGTTGAGCGATGCAGGCGGGTCTCAAATTCAGCGGCTGGCGACGCAGCCAAAAACCAATTTTTCAGGTTGTTTGGGTATAACGGTATAAGTAGTCGGCCCTGAAGTATTCATTCGCCAAATCTTTTCGTCCTTTTTGGCGATTTTCAACTTTTGCGAACTCCTTAACTTTCTTCAAGTTAGATTCGTTCGCAAAAATTGAAAATCGCCGAAAAATCATCGAAAATCTTCGGCAAAGCAATACTTCAGGGCCGACTAAGTAGCATGACGCAAATGGCGAGTATTGCAGGAAGGACAGATGCCCCTTCCTTTAAAGTGAGTGGTGGCCACGTCAAGGCTTCTCTTGACTTGTGAAACAATTTCTATAAAATTCTACAGGCTATGAAGCGAATGTTGTGGATCCTTTCTTTTTCCTGCCTTCAAGCTGCTGAGGACAAGCTCTTTGTGATCGGGAAACTGCAATATGAACTGGGAAATCAAATGTTCCAAGTGGCAGCGACTCTCTCTTATGCACTCGATCATGGCTATGAGCCTTATTTTCCAGATCTGGCGGGGTGCCCTTGGTGGGGGCTTCCCGATAACTTCCGCTATGTGTTTTGGCGGTTGAATCCCTCCCAACCCAAAGGTATGGTCGAGTCGATTTATCATGAAGAGGAGGTGCAATTCCCGATCCCGGCGATGCGGAATGTGCAGCTCGAAGGGTATTTTCAGTCGGAAGGGTATTTCAGTCATCATAAAGAAGAGATTTTGCGCCTCTTTGCTCCTTCTGTAGAAATCACGGATTATTTGGAACTGAAATATCCTGAGATACTCGCGCATCCAAAGAGTGTGGCCATCCACGTGAGGACATTCATAAAAGACTATGGCCATGTGCCTCTCCCAGGTGAGCTCCATGCATTTCCAGGGATTAAGTATTATGAAAGAGCTGTGGGTTTTTTTCCTCCGGATTCTCTCTTTGTTCTCTGCTCAGATCGGATCGATTGGTGCAAAAGGCATCTTTCCCACATTGCAAAAAATCTGATTTTCATCGAAGGTAATCACTACGTGCACGATTTGTATTTGATGAGTTTATGCAAACACATCATCACGGGCAATTCGACTTTCTCATGGTGGGCGGCGTATCTCAACCGCAATCCCAATAAGGTGGTGATCACCCCGGAGAGTTGGTTTGGGACGTGGTGGAAGCATGGGACGGACAACATCGTGCTCAAAGATTGGATACGCATTTCAGGTGAATAGTGAAAATATTATCGTTATTTTTGGTGGTTCTGGTTTCACTGTTGCATAGTGTAGAAAAAGTGAACTACCCTTTTACGGATGATCCCATCGATGTCGTGATCCCTTGCACAATCAAGGACAAAGTCTCGCTGGAGCTCTGCATTGAGGGGATTCGCACCAATGGCCAGGGAATCCGTCGCATTATCGTCATTTCCGAGGAAAAGCTTACAGAAAATGCCGAGTGGTTTGATGAAAGGCGGTTTCCCTTTCGCAAATCCGATATTGCGCTGGCTCTTTTTCAACAAGACCGCAACGCTGCGTTGGAGTACATGACGCGATGCGCCAATTCCGGATACAGCCGCTTGGGCTGGATCTATCAACAGATGCTGAAATTATATGCCCTGTCAGTGATTCCCGACATATCTCCTAACATTCTTGTTCTCGATGCGGATGTGATCTTCCTCAACCCCACAACATTCATCGATTCCGATGGGGCGCCGTATCTGACCGCAGCAGGGGAGTATTATTCCCCTTACTTCGATCACATGCGCCGACTTATTCCTTGGCTAAAGAGGGAAACGCAATATTCGGGGATTTCTCATCACATGGTGATGCAGCGGTGTGTGATAGACGATCTTTTCAATATGATTGAAGAAAGGCATCGGATGCCGGTTTGGAAAGCGCTATGTCTTTGCATCGATCTGAAGAATGTTTACGATCCTTGCATGTCAGAATATGAGATCTACTTTAATTTCCTTGTAGCACGCTACGATCAGGTGCATGTGCGGCTGCTTAAGTGGGACAATATCGGTTCTCTGAAACATCTTGAAGATTACCGGCAAAAAGACTATCACTTTATCGCATGGCATTCTTGGGGACGATCTTAGCCTCGGCGATTGTGTTTGTGCATATCGGAGATGAGCTTCCCAAATATGCACCGATTGCGATTCAGCAGGCGCGCGCGTTCAATCCTGATCAGGCGATTTACATGATCAGCTCTGGAAGTGCATTGTCCCACCTTCAAATCCCTGTGCATAAAATTCCTTATGAAACCCTGCCGCGTTCACAACAGCATAGCGATTATCTGATTCGATATCCCCATCCAGGATATTGGCGCTATGTCGTGGAGCGCTTCTTCTATCTGGATGAATTTTTAATGCAGTATGACTTAGACCACGTGATTCATCTGGAAAATGATGTGATGATCTACTTTGAATTAGAAAAGATGCTTTCAGCGTTTAATTTCTATTCGAGTGTCGGCGGCACATTTTTAAATGATGGAGAAGGTGTTCCAGGAATTGTCTATATCCCAAACAAAGAGGCCCTGCACTCTCTCATGCCGTTCTTTGCTGAAATGGGAGGCATGGGACACACGGATATGTGGATTTTTGGTCAGTTGCGCCAGAAAAAAATGATACAAGACCTTCCCATTATTCCTGCAGAGTATTCCGAAAAGCTTCAACGTTTCGCCGAACATGTCGATGACTTTGAATCGATCTTTGACGGAGCCGCATTGGGCCAATACCTTGGAGGGGTTGACCCTATTCTCTGCGGTGTTCCGAAACCGGGATTTGTCAATTGGAATAGCGTATTTGATCCGCGTCATTTCGAATATTCCTGGGAAATCGACGAGCAGGGAAGACGCATTCCCTATCTTCACTTCCTCAACAAAAAATACCGCATCAACAACCTCCACATTCACTCGAAAGAATTAGAAAAATTCACCAGCAATTGAAGGAGATAGCGCAGGCGGCTCTCCGTGCTCAAATGCTCCTCTGCGAAGAGATAGCCGTTTTCGGCGATTTGTTTGGCTTCTGCGTCATGAGATTTTGCCCAGGCGATCTTTTCGAGCAGCTCATCGATGCGCAAGGGATCAAAAGGGATATAATGAGTGCCGGGAATGAGAAGATCGTGAAACCATTCGATTTGGTTGGAGTCGGCTTTGAAAATCAAGCTGTGGGAAAAGAGCTGCCACTCTAAACTGGTTGGCGCAGCTTTGCCATCTAAGGCAATGAGGTATTTGCACTGGGCCATCTGCTCGGGCGGGATGAAAGGGGAGAGGATAGTCAAATTGTCGAGCCAGCGAGAGATGTAAGGATCGAGGGACGGGGAGGAGACGATCGCGGCATCGAGCAGATCGCGATGGAAGCGGGATTGGAGGGCGAGGCGCGCGCGGGGCTTGAAATCCCAGTCGTAATAGCGGTAATCGCCGTCAGTGGCATATCCTCGCCACATGGCGATCTCTTTTTTATGATCCCAGTCGGAGGGGAATTCTCTTGCCGATTGAATCCGCGGGATGAGGATGACTTTGTGATTATGTTTTTCTTTGCTGAATGCAAAAATGGGAACAGTTGTCTTCATTAGAAGAAGCGGGCGGTCGAACGAAGGACCTAAGGACAAAATCAGGTCGAGATCAGGAAGGGAGTCGAGAAGAAGCAAAGAGGAGAGAAAACCTTGAAGCGTGATGGATTGATCCGAGGTGAGGGGAAATAGAGGTTCGCAAAGGGTTGTGCCTTGAGAGTAGCGGATGCGCACAAGCCCGCTGGCTTCGATCCCTTGCATGTTTTTTAGAGTTTGTAAACAGGTCGCAACATCGCCCCGAGCGAGAATGGGAAAGAGGAGCAAAAAGATGATCTTGCTGATAATTTTTTGCATATTGGCATCAAAGTTAAACGGTTTGGAACTTTCTTGGGAGAAAATTCGATCGAAGCTCTCACAGCCTTTGCCAGATTGGATGAAGAGGCAGATCGAAGAGGATTTAGCGCCATTTGGGAAGAAAGATGTGTCCCCGGAAGCGATCAATGCGACGATTCGCGATGTCTATTCGATCCCATCGGGTCAGCTCGCATCCTTTGTGCGGTATCGCGTGGTGAACAATCGCGTTTCATTTGAGACAGCGTGCAACATAGATGATGCGAGGATTACGTGGGTGGTGGAGGCGCTGGAGGAGATTGCTCAGCATCTGGGGCTCCCTGATCTCGATTTTTTGGTTTCTTTATGGGACTCGTACGATAATCCCCTTTTCTTAGAAAAGACGCATTGCCCTGTGTTTACGATGTGCAAGCTTAAAGGCAATCCCTGGGGCGTGCTTTATCCGGAATTCCGTTTTTTTTCCTATCGGCAGCGTTTATTCAACGACATCAGCTGGACAAGCGAGCATTCTCCCTGGCATCAAAAGACCGATATTGCTTTTTGGCGGGGCATGACATCGGGCGGATATTATCCTCCCTATGGCTGGGATTTAAAACCGAGGTCGCGCTTGGTGCTTCTTTCAAAAGAGCGCCCTGATCTTGTCGATGCTGCATTCACTTTGCCTTACGACCTTCAGGAAGATGTCAAGAAATGCATGGAGCAATACGGTCTGTTCGAGATGTGGCAATATCCGGTGGACTTTGTCAAATACAAGTATCTCGTCTCCATTGATGGAAATTCATTTGCTTCCAATTTTTGGTGGCAGCTTCTTTCCAATTGCACAGTGATGAAGAGCGATTCCCCTTTTGTCGAATGGTTTTACAAAGGGGTGAAGCCAAACGTGCACTATGTGCCGTTCGCGCTCGATTTGTCAAATTTCGAGGAGAAAATGGCATGGGTGAGAAATCACGATTCAGAAGCAAAGCGGATTGCCGATGAAGGACACGCATTTGCTCAAGAGCATCTCTCCAACGAAGCACTCATCGTCTATTTTTACCGCTTGCTGCTCAAATATGCGGCTCTTTAAGAGAATCAACGCAAAGAGGGCGATCTTTTTTTTCTCTTAGCGTCTCCGCGTCCCTTCGCGTCTTTGCGTTTATCCCAAAGTCTTAGAAGAACCACTCGAAACGCACGTCGCCCTTTTGTGTGGCAATTTCGCTATTTAGCTCTGCGCTGTAGCGCAGGGACAAGGAAAGCCCTTCATCGATCATGAAGGTGAAGTCGAAGCCGGGGGAGACGAGGTAAATGGGATTGCTGAAGGTCCTGACCAAGAAATGCAGGGTCTCGCCTTGGAAGCGGGATTTATAATGGCGTTTGCGCAGGTAGCACTCGTTGATGCCGCTTAAGAAAAGTGTCGGCATCCAACAGCCGGCAGGGGTTTTATAACTGCGGGAAATGCTGACTCCTACTTCTGAGCGGAGCATATTGGTGTGCCTTGCAGAGACGGTGAGATTTAAATCTTGCGCACCGTGCTCGGAAAAGTTTTCCTGATAGAGGTAGAGGTAATCGATATTTGTGTAGGGCTTTAAATAATAAGCGCCGAGGCGGATGTCGCCGCCGCCGCCGAGATGCCCCGTGAAATCAAATCCGAGGTGATGGTTCGTGGCATGCCGGTCGATTCCAGGGAATTTGATGTTGCGTTTGGAATAGTAGCCGTTGATGCCTCCGATTGCGCCAAGTTCAATATAAACCGGTTCGTTTTCGTAATCGGCATAGATGCCGAGATAGCCGCTGTTGACATTGCCTTTGCCTCGGTGGTGTTTCCA
>JASHWX010000191.1 GCA_030043815.1 Candidatus Rhabdochlamydia sp. | reverse complement strand
GAGCATCGTGAAATCGTCAAAAAGATCCACGCCCTTCTCTCCAATGGGCGTTTTGCTCTCGTTCGGCAAATGATGCAGCAAGCGAGCGTCGACGATGTAAAAGAGTTTTTACTTCTCGCATCAAAATGCCATTCGCTCAGCGATCACGATCAAAAGATCTTCCACTCTTTATCCGAAGTGGCCCATCCTTCATTGCAAAAGACGCGCAAAAAACATGAGGTCGCAAAAGAGGAGTCCAACATCATTTGGACCACCGCGGAAGGCTACGCCAAGCTTCAACAACGCATCCAACAAATCGCCACCGTCGAAACAGTGGAGAATGCCAAAGAGATTGAAGTGGCACGCGCACACGGGGATTTAAGAGAAAACGCTGAATTCAAAGCCGCCCTCGAAAAAAGAGACAGGCTCCAATCGGAGCTCAAATTCCTCTCCGACCAGCTCAACCGCGCACGCGTCCTGACCAAAGAGGACATCAATCTCGAAGAAGTCGGTGTCGGCTCAATTGTCGCATGCAAGACCAAAAAGGGTCAAAAAGTGACCTATACCCTGCTTGGGCCATGGGATGCAGACCCTGATAAAAACATTTTGTCTTTCCAGTCCAAACTTGCGCAAGCGATGAAAGGCAAAACGATCGGCGATGCATTTTCATTCCAGGGAGAAGAATATACCATTACGGAAATCCGCAGTTTCCTTTAGAATGGCATTTTATGGAACTTGTCATTGCTAGCCGCAACGTGCATAAAATCAGAGAATTTCGCGCCATTTTAAAAAAAATGAGCGGATTTGATCTGTATAGCCTCATCGACTTTCCCCACTATGTCCCTCCCCCGGAGACCGGGGCCACTTTTGAAGAAAACGCCATTTTGAAAGCAGCTCATGCAGCAGTCGCATTGAATCGCTATGTCATTGCCGATGATTCAGGCCTTATCGTTCCCGCATTGGGCGGCGCTCCGGGCGTTTATTCACGCAGATACGCTGGAGAGACCGCAACCGATAAAGAAAATCGGCAAAAATTACTCCATGCGATGCGCGATCTGAATGACACATCGCGCCAAGCTTACTTCGAATGCTGGATTGCGCTAGCTTCTCCGGAAGGAATTAAAAAAACTTCAAAAGGCGTCTCAGAGGGCATGATCATTGAAAAAGAGCGGGGCAGTTTTGGCTTTGGCTATGACGCCATCTTCGTCAAACACGAATATGGAAAGACCTTTGCCGAGCTCGAAGAAGACACCAAAAATCGGATTTCCCACCGCCGCAAGGCCCTTGACAAAATCGCCCCCGTCTTAGAAACATTATTACAAGATGCACAATGAGACCGCTGCATAAGTCAGCATACTTGGAAAAAATTTAACAAGTATGATCACTTATGCAGCGGTCTCACTATCTTGTTGATGCGTATAATTTCCTCTTCCTTGCGATGGGTAAGCGAGGAACTTTGGAGAATAGGCGTCAAAGGCTCATTGACGAACTCAACGAAGCCGTTTCCAAGCATCACCTCTACGTGACCCTTGTCTTTGACGGCTCGGAGGAACATTTGCGAGGGCATTATGACGCCCTTGAAATTGTCTATACTCGTCAGGCACAGACCGCCGACGAATACATCCTCAATGAGGTCATGCACGCCAAGCATCCCAGCCAAATCACTGTCGTCTCTAATGACCGCGAGCTTACAGGCCGTTCCAGGCAGCACCGCGCCAAAACATTGACCATTTCCCAGTTCATCGCCTATCTGGCAAAAAAGAAAATGAAGCAAAAAAAACGAAAAATCTCCACATTCCGAGAATCAGATCCCGAGATGGCAAGGCTCCTTGCCATCTTCGAAAAAAAATTTATCGAAAAATCTGAAAATCATTAAAGAGTTCTTTAATTGAAGAAAAATGATGGGAGATCTTCTCAATCTCAAATTCTTGGCTTAACTTTGAGATCAATTTTTCTAATGAGGCCTTTTCCCCTTGGGCTCGGATTTCGACATCGCCGTTGGATAGATTGCGTGCATAGCCAGTGAGCTTCAGCTGCTGGGCGTACATCCTGACAGTCGCGCGGAAACCCACTCCTTGAACGCGTCCTTTGATGATCGCCTGCATTTCTAACAGCTCGCGCATTCTTCGACTACCTGTTCGTTAACAAATTCGACAGCCTCCCAAGGATATTCGCAAATCATTTTTTGAATGTCTACTACCGATGTCGCGCGGTTAATGGCTTCGCGCAAGTGGCGCATATTAGGCGCCTTTCTCAAAAACCAGCAGCCGACGCGGCGTAAATCTAATAGCGCCTTGCGCTCAATTTGATAGGAGAGGATATGCTGGACGTGTTCGAAAAAGACGTCGCGGTGCTCGATTCCGGTGCGGATGTGGGCAGGTTCACCGGAAAGATGGCGGTAAATGTCTTCGATGAGCCAAGGCTGTCCCATGGTGCCTCGCGCGAGCAGGATCGCATCGCAACCTGTGTATTGAAAAATTCTTTCAGCGCTAGGGGCATCAAAGATATCGCCATTGCCGATGACGGGGATTCGCTTCGCGGCGCGCTTGCAATCGCGGATGAAATCCCAATTGGCAGGTCCTGTGTATCCTTGCGCACGCGTGCGGCCATGCACGCAAATGGCGGCAGCGCCGGCTTGTTCTGCGATTTCGACGACTTGGGGAGCAACGATATGGTGAGCATCCCAGCCTGCGCGGATCTTTACTGTCACGGGAATCTTGACCGCTGCGACCATGTTGGAGAGCACCTCGCCGATAAGATCGAGTGTTTTTAACATCCCAGAGCCGCTGCCATCTTTTGTCACCTTGTCGACAGGGCAGCCGCAATTCAGGTCGACTACGTCGAATCCCAAATCTTCGATGATCTTGGCACACGGCCCGGCAAGAGCTGGCTTGCTTCCACAGAGCTGACCCCCGATCGGATGCATCGAATGTTCGTAGTCGAGAAAGCGCAGCGTCGTCGGATCGTTGCGGATGAGGGCATCCATCTTGACCATCTCGCAAAAGACAAGGCCCGGTTTGTATTTTACCGTCATACGCCGAAAAGGGACATCGGAGCAGCCGGCGAGAGGAGCGCATAGAACATTAGACGGTAGTGAGAGGGAACCCAGTAAAAACGGACGCTTCAACATTAAACAATCAAAAATAAAATCAAATTTTCAACGATTTGCAGAGCAAAAAACCCTAAAAGAGGGCTTAAATCCAGGACGCCACCAATCGGAGGAATGAAGCGGCGGAACAGGTTGAGATAGGGATCAGTGTAAAATGCGACAAACCGCATGATTTGATGCCGGGAAAAGGCTGGAAACCAAGACCCGATCACGCGCGTGAGCAGGAACAAGGTATAAATGAGAAAAACCCAATGGATGATATTCGCAAATAATAGCGACATGAGAAACCTAATTTTCATCCATTTTACTATGCATAACCCTTTCCTGTAAATCTTCATCTCAGTAGAATTTATACCCATGTATTTCATTGGGATCATTCAAGAAAAAGAAGAGTTTAGAGCTGCAGTTGTATACCGCGCTCCGTCAGGTTTTGTGAATTTGGACTCAGCGAGACAAAGCCAAATCGAAGCTCCCGCGTTCCGAACGACGAGCCCTGCCCCAAGTGGGCAGGGTGAGAAGAAGGATCGATTTGGCAAAGTCGTAGCAAGTCCAAATTCACAAAACCTGACGGAACGCGGTATAAGGACAGATAAAAAAACAATTGCTATTGAGACCTTCGCCCCCGGCAATGTAAAACTATTTTACAACTTGCCCCCGTTCCATACGGGCAAGGAAGTACAGATCGTGTCGGGGCTTTCAGGGGCCGATTTGTTTGTTAGAAAAATTCATCTTCCTTTGACCGAAAAAAGAAAGATCCTCGCAGCGCTTCCTTTTCAAATGGAAACCCTTATCCCATTTCCCGCTGAACAAGCAGTGATCTGTTTAGGCCTAAAGGGATTAAGCAAACAGATGACCTCTGTCTCCATCCTTGCTACCGTCAAGGATACACTCAATGCCCATCTCTCTTCTTTTCAAAGCCTCGGCATTCAACCCGATGTCGTCTCTTGCTATCCTGCCGCCCTGGTCCGCTTTGCGAAATGGCAGTTCCCTAATGAAAGCAGAATTTTATCTTTCCACATTGCCGAGGAAAAAATTCTTTGCGTCCTTTCCGAAGCAGGAGAATTGGTTCTTTCTCAAACGCTGCATTTTGAAGATCCTGCTCTAGAGCTCAACAAGCTCAGCATTTTTTTAAAGCAAAAAGGAGCTGTTGACGAACAGACTCCATGGCTGATGACGGGAAATGCCGACTTCTCTGAGACAATTCAACAATTTTTTCAAGGGCCCAGATTGAACGTCAATTATGCGGATTACGCAATTCCGATAGGTCTTGCCCTTGACGCCCTTGCCTCCGACGAGTCAAGTGTTCAATTTTGCCAAGGGGAATTCACTCCCGAGCGCACAGAAAAGGTCCGTCAAAGGCGGACGCTTACTTATTTGGGATTCTGCCTGGGATCGGCCCTGCTCATGGCCGTGGGAAGCTCTTTTCTGATATCTAAAAAGCAAAATCTTCTCATCGAGCGGCTTAACCAATACCATCCATCAAAGACAGCGCTTTCTTCACATGATCAAATTCGCGGGCAGCTCCTGGAATGGGAAACATCTCTGAATAAAAATAAGACAAGCTTTGCATTTTTGCCCACAGCGCCCAAAGTGAGCGATGCGCTCGCTTGGATATCCACCCATGCTGCCCTCACTGCAGAAGATGGATCGCAAAAAGAGGGGATCGACATTAAATCGCTGCATTATCAATTAGTCAAATACCCGAAGATCGGCGAAGCGTCCTCCCCCTACATTGCTCAATTGGAATTAGAGTTCGCCTCGGAAACGCCGCGGGCCGCACGCGATTTTCACGAAATGCTTCTCAAAGGCGACCCCATCGTGAATGGCAAAAAAGAAATCAAATGGCAGGCCCAGCATCCCACTTACCGCACCTCATTTGAGTTGAAACCATGAAAAAGCTTCCTTTATTATGGACACTGATTTTCGCCGCGCCCATTCCGCTTGTCCTCTGCTTATGCCATTTCATTTCACGGATGCAAAAGCTTGAAGAGCTGGACAATGAGATTGAGCGGATCCGCATCAAATCCGCACAAGCTGAAGAAACGAGAGCAAAAGAAAGCGCCGCGCTCGCATCGCTCAAAAATCCCGATCCTCATTATCTCGACAAACAGATTGAAACACTCACTTTTCTTTTGCCTGAGATTAAAAAACTTCAAACAGATTTGACAGACGATGAACAAGTCGTCAAACGGATCCAATATTTAAAAGAAGGCGGCAACCGATTGCTCTTTTCTGAAGAACAAATCCGCACGCATGAACTGTTCCGAGAAACGCAAGAAAAGCAGCAGCACTTCATCGAAATCAACGAAGAAGATTTAAAAAAATTGCTCTGCCTGATCGAAGGGGTGACCATTTGGCCTTACGGGCCTAAAGAAGGAAGGCCTCAGCTCATTATCACAGATTTTAAACTCCAAAAAATTGAGCGGCCCACCCAGGAAAAAGTGTACGCTGTTTCGATGGAACTTTTAAAAAGAGAAAATATAGAACGATGAAAAGATATCTTTTTTTACTCCTGATTTGCTTTGGATGCGGCTCGCGAGCGCCTTCCGATCAAAGCGGCACGATCGTCAGCATGCAATTCATCGACCGCAATGGATTTTCTGAGACCATCAGCAACAAAGACCGCCTATCGACCTATCAACAGATCGACTTTTTGACCCCGCAGCCTTATCAAAAGATCTTACGCGTCTATGGGCGCAATTTAACGGGCCAAAGCACTTCCAAAATCACAAGCTATCACGAGAACGGCCAAATCTGGCAATACCTCGATGTGATCGACGGACGCGCCAACGGC
>JASHWX010000190.1 GCA_030043815.1 Candidatus Rhabdochlamydia sp. | reverse complement strand
AATACAGCTAGCTTTACGATCGTTCAACCGCAGGACTTTGGCGCGGTCGAAATCCAACTTTTTGAGCGAGTGGGGTATATTTTACCGGATCAGTTTTTCCCAAACCCCGTAGCGTTCCACGATCTTGCCTTTTCGGAGGCTGAGCAGGATGATGAGGATGCCGGCAATGAGATTGTTCCAAAGAAGGGCGGGGGTCTTATCGGCAATAAACCAAGGCAAGATGATCAAAGCCAAGCCAAGCAAAATGTTGACGAGGCGCAATGCTCGAAAACTTTCTGCAAGGGCGATTACAGAGAGGGCGACGATCATCGGGCCTTCGATATAATTGGTGATGGCGAGATGATTTGAAGAATTTAAGGCCCAAGGACTTAGCATGAGCCAAATCCCGAGGCCAACTGAAATGATCAAATTCCAGGGCAATGTAATGCCCCACGCTCCGCAGGAACGCTGAATAGAGGGCTCTACAGGGATCGCATCATGTTCAGGAATGCCCCCTTTCCAAAAGGTGCGCCAGACAGAGCCGCCTTGGATGTGGACTTCTTTCAAAAATTGCAGGACGCCGGCAAGCTCCCCGGCTGTCAAGACGATCATGCACAGCATCAAAATTGCTGTTCCTAGGCACCAGGAGCACCAGGCTCCGACTGCAACGGGCTGTAAAATGATCAGCAGGATGCTGACCATGCCGACAGGGATGACGAGAAAGGCGAAGGTAAAGACAAGCCAGGGCATTTGATGCCAACGGCGGGTGCCCCCTTGCCATCCCAAAAGAAATTCCAGGGTATAGCAAAGAGCGCCAAGGCCTGCATCGGAAACGGGAAAATCATGGGAGATCTTCGAGGTGACCACGTGCAGTGTTCCATTAATAAAAAAGGGATCCCAGATCTGGTCGATATAGCCAAGTTGATAGGCGGACATATAACGGGAAAAAAACCAGCACAACATCGCGAGGGCAATTGTGGGAATGCGATGAGACCATGAGGAGGGATTATACGACCATCCTAAAGGTCGATCAAGGGGTCGATCAGGGCCGTCTGCCAGCTTATCTTTTTTGTTGAGAGAGAAAGAAAAGGCGATGGCAACAGCGCCGACCAGGGTGTCGTTGATGTACATCAAAACATCGGGCGCCCAAAAGAGGAGCGGGGCAAACTGCAGCCAGGCGCCAATGATCCCTACTGCCCATCCCGGCCAGGCGCGCTTAGCAGCTAACGAAAAGAATCCTAAGATGACAAATAACAATCCGCAGACGATGTCGCTGATCTCGACTGGATGCGCATGATAGCTATAGGTCAATGGCACAGCGATCAGCCAAAGGCCTAGGGCAACAGTAAGCAGTGCAAATCGGGCTTTCGTTTCGTTCATCCTTTTCCCATTTTCGCAAGGCCGTGCGGAGCTTTGAGCTTGTTCTCATCGTACCATGTGACGGGATCTCGTTTGAGTTCATCGACCCATTTGGGGATCACTTGGTCCACGCGTCGCTTCGGCGCCCAGCCAATGACTTTCTTTGCGCGGCTGATATCGAGCTCATAATGATCATCGGCGATGTCGATCATCCAAGGCTTGATGAAGCTCTTTTTGAAGAAGGGCAGTTTGTCTTGCAGCCAGGCGCCAAACTTTGCAATCCATTTGGGAACTTCCCAGGTCTTCCATTCTCTTGCGTGTATGAGGCGGGCCATGAGGCGCTGGAGCTGATCGTAGCTAAAGGTCACATCTTCGCCAATGATGAGAACCGTTTCTTGGGGCAGAGACTTGCGCTTTTCTACACAAAGCCAAAGCGCTTCGATCAAATCGTCCATGTGGACAAAGGCGGCGCCATGGGTCACATCGCCGGCAAAGACATGGGCTTCCAGCTGATTCTCAAAGACGCGCTGCATCTGGTTGGAAAGCGGAATGGAATGACAATGGTCGTCATATACCCCGGCAATCCTCAAAATCGTAGAGGGAATTTTGCCTCTTTCTTGATGGATCATGGCTTCGGTCTTAATTTTAGATCGGGGGTATCCCCAAGTGGCGACGACGGGGCTATTTTCGGTGATTTTGATGCCGGGCGCTGTGGGCTTATGGATGAGCATTGTCGAGGAAAAAATGAACTGCTCGACCTCGAAATCTTGCAAGTGCTTGAGCAGCCTTTGCGTCCCTTCGACAGTGATCTTGTCGTACAAATGGCTCTCTTTTTGCGCAAAGCTATAATAGGCAGCGAGATGGATGACGGAAGCAATCCTGTTCCCGTATTTCTTTTTCACGGTGTCCATCCCCTCCTTGATGCTCTCATCGGAGGCGATGTCGATCTCCATGAATTCAACTCCGGGAAGCTGTCCGGCTAAAAAAACGTCGTATCCGACGATCCGATACTTTTGAGAAAAGCGCTCTGCCGCCTTAAATCCGATTCTCCCGCTTGCACCCGTAATAAGGATCACTTCTTTATCCATAGCATCTCCCCCATAAAATTTATTTTAAATCAAACGGAATTGGATGCAAAGAAAAATTTCAAAATGCACTTTAGAGCCAGTTGCAATACTCCAGTGCATGGAAAAAACGATGATTTTGAGTCAGTTTGCCAGTCGCGTCAGCGACCAAAGCCCCGCACCCGAGCCCTACTCCATTTGAGTATGTGCTCGGGTGCGTGGCAAAATGACTCAAAAGGGCGTTTTTGCCATGTGCTGGAGTTTTGCAACTGGCTCTTTACATTATTTTTTTATTCTTGCAAAATTCTGAATCGTTTTCTTATTAACACGATGGTAGTATCATGAAAAATTGGCTGGCTATTTTAGGCATTGTTATGTGCGCGTCTCTCACAGCCGGAAAAGGCTATTTTCCAGAGCCTGCACCGGAAGAAAGCATCATCCCGGAAGAGGATGATGGAATCGTATTAGATCTAGACGAAGACTTTGACGAAGATACCGATAATCCCGATGAGTGATGAAGAAGACAAAAAACGGCTGTTTTTTGGTGCCAAGGTCCAAGCGCCTTGGCCCCTGGAGTCGCCCAAGGGAAGGGTGATCGATGAAGCAACGCGTCACAT
The DNA here is from genome assembly GCA_030043815.1 of Candidatus Rhabdochlamydia sp. Classification (GTDB taxonomy): domain Bacteria; phylum Chlamydiota; class Chlamydiia; order Chlamydiales; family Rhabdochlamydiaceae; genus CAJCIW01. The sequence continues at coordinate 1,933 of JASHWX010000190.1, read as the reverse complement.
GACCCTGGCTTTCCTCGGGCAAAATTCTTTTTCGCGCATTGAACAGCTGCTCCCTTCTATTCCAAAACCCGAATTTGAAATTGGCCCGGCCGGAGTAGGACGGGAACTTGTCTTCTTGCCCCCGCAAAATAGTCGAGTGGCCGCGATAGCGGTCAACTGGCTTGACGACGCGCGGCTCAACATTTATCAAAAGGCGCTTGCCGATTGGCTAAAAGACAACGGCTATCCCATCGATGAGCGGCCGTTTTTTCCCCACGTCACTATTGCCAGAGCGCCGTTTGATAAAGAAGAATGGACCGAACAATTCTCCCCTTTGCCTGTCTACGTACAGGGAATTCACTTGTATGAAAGCCTAGGCAATTTGCAGTACCGCTCGCTTTGGGAATGCCCTCTGCTATCTCCGTTTGAAGAATTTGAACACACTGCAGATATCGCTTACATCATCCGCGGCTCAAATGTGAATGAACTGCATTTGAATGCGCAAATTGCTCTCGCCTTTCATTTTCCTCGCCTCATCGATTTTTTTACCCCTGGGTTGAAAGATTCTCTCGATGAGATCATCATCGCATTAAATGAGATGGTCAGCAAAGCTGATGCTGTGTACGGATGCCCATTTAAGGCCGTCAGTTTTCATGGAGAAATCGAAAAGAAAAGCCCAAAGCGATTGCAATGGGAGATGATTGTCGATGTCTAATTTAAAAAAGTTTGGCCCGGCCGCCTATCTTCTCCCTCAAGAAGGGGGTATGAAAGTCCCCGGTCTTATCATTGCGACAGAAGAGCTTATCAAAGATATCGAAATGGAAAAACCGCTCGAACAGGTGCGCAACGTCGCTTTTTTACCTGGAATTGTCGGCTATAGCATCGCCATGCCCGATATTCACTGGGGATACGGCTTCCCGATTGGAGGCGTAGCGGCGATGGATGCAGAGACGGGGGTGATCAGTCCCGGGGGAGTAGGGTATGACATCAATTGCGGCGTTCGCCTTGCCTTAGTTCCCATTCCTTTCGCTCAGCTCAACGACCGGATCAAGCAAGAATTGATCCAGCGCGTGTTCGAGTTCGTTCCATCCGGAGTCGGACGGGGACAGCGCCATGGCCGAGCTTTAAGCGACCGGGATTACGGTGAGCTTCTCGTCCAAGGTGCAAAATGGTCCGTAGCGCGGGGATTTGGCACTCAAGCGGATTTGGAACATATGGAGAGCAACGGCCAGATCGAAGATGCCGATCCTGATCTCGTTTCAAAAGAAGCAAGATGGCGTGGCAAAGATCAGCTAGGAAGCATTGGCTCTGGGAACCACTTCGTCGAGATTGGGGAAGTGGAAAATATCTACCTCACCGATATCGCTGAAAGCTGGGGTGTTTCAAAGGGCCTTACCTACTTGCTGATCCATTCGGGATCCCGCGGCTTTGGGCATCAAGTCTGCCAGGACGCCCTCAACACATTTGTGCGGCAAGGTTACGATCAAGGCCTGCCTGATAAGCAGCTTGTCGCCGCGCCGATAAACAGCGAAGCGGGAAAACGCTACTTTCGCGCGATGGCCGCCGCCGCCAACTTCGCCTTCAACAATCGCCAGCAGATCCTCCACGAGGTCCGCACTGCCTTTCACGAGGTGCTCAAAATCCCGCATGAAGACATCAAACTCCTCTACGACGTCTGCCATAACATCGCCAAATTCGAAACCCATCTTGTCGACGGCAAGAAAAAGCGGCTATGCGTGCATCGCAAAGGCGCTACGCGCGCCTATGGGCCTGGCGCCGAAGAGCTATCCCCTCTGTTTAGAAAAACAGGCCAGCCCGTCCTTGTCCCAGGCGACATGGGGCGCGCAAGCCATCTCATGGTCGGGCTTGGCAACACCCTCACTTGGTGCAGCTCATGCCACGGAGCCGGCAGGGCCAGAAGCCGCGTCAAATCGATGGCCGCATGGAGGGGAAG